>DASXVU010000033.1 GCA_036504055.1 Methanomassiliicoccales archaeon
CACCAAGTGTCTGTTTCATCAGCTTGCTCTCGGAGAATACCTGCATCGCATCCCCCAGGTTCATCGGCAGGCTGTCTATCCCGTTCTTTGCCCGTTCCGCCTTGTTCATCCTGTATATGTCCTTCTCCACCGGCTCAGGAGGTTCCAAACGGCGGTCGATGCCGTCGAGGCCAGCGGCAAGCATGACCGCAAATTGGAGGTAAGGATTTCCGGCCGGATCGGGATTCCTCAGCTCCACCCTCGTCCGCGCACCCCTTCCGGCGGGTACCCGTATCAGTGCGCTCCGGTTCCGATTCGCCCAGCTGATGTAACAAGGAGCCTCATATCCCGGGACCAGTCGCTTATAGGAATTCACATGGGACGCCAATATGGCACAGTTGCTCTTGGAGTGTGCCAAGAGCCCTGCCAAATAGTTCAGCGCCATCCCGCTCAGCCCGAACGTTCCCTCTGGATCGTCGAAGGCGTTATGGCCTTTGTTCGCCAGGGATTGGTGGACATGCATTCCCGAACCGGCCAGGCCGTGCACGGGTTTGGGCATGAAGGTGGCATGGAGGCCATATTCCGCGGCGATGGTCTTGATGCCGAACTTCAAGGTCAGCACCCTGTCCGCCATTGTTAGGGCGTCCTGGTATCTCAGATCGATCTCCACCTGGCCCGGAGCAACTTCATGATGGGAGGCCTCCATTTCATAGCCCATCTGGTCGAACATGAGCATGATCTCTTTGCGGGCCATCTCGCCTCTGTCCATGGGCATCAGGTCAAAATAGCCTCCTGAATCGGAAGGCTTCCGGATCGGAAGCCCCGCATCGTCCATCGGGAAAAGGAAGAACTCGAACTCTGGCCCGACATTGAAATCGTAACCTTTCTCTTTGACCTTGGCCACCAGCTTCTCCAAGACCCAGCGAGGGTCCCCTTTGAAACGGTCTCCGCTATGGTCGTAGATGGTGCACATGAACCTTGCCGTTCTCAAAGGCCCATCCATCGTCCACGGATACACCTGGAAGGAGTCCAGGATAGGCATGGCCCGCATGTCTGATTCCTCGATCGTTGCATATCCGAGGATCGAGGACCCGTCGATATAGACTCCCTCCTCTATCACCCGGTCAATATGGGTCGTGGGAATGGAGACGCTTTTTACCGTACCTAGAATGTCAGAGAACTGCATCTCGATGAACTTCACGTCATCTTCTTTGATCTTCTTGATGATCTGTTCCTTCAATTCCGAATTCCGAGGAGCTTCGGTCATGATAGATACTCTGGTCAGACGAATATGGTTCTTTCCCTATGAATGACCGGACCGAATATTTGCCTCAGACCTTCCGACATCTCCGAACCGTTTCCACCACGTCACCGACCAAAACCTCTGACTGGCCACACACCTGCGCCCCTCCGGTGGCAAAGGTCCGATTTCCCCCGCCCTTCCCTGAGACCCTTTTCAGAACGTCGTTCAGCACCACGGAACAGTCGATCCCCAGGTCTGGACTGGAGGCAACGACAAGGGTTAGCTTGTCCCCCTCGGTGGCGAATGCACAAAGGGACGTGCTTTCTCTGGTGATAGAATTGGCCGCATCCATCAACACCTTCTTGTCGACACCTTCGAAAACACCGCTGTAGACCCTCATCCCGTCGATCGTTTCAGGAACGATGCGAGCCAAAGCCTGCCTGGCGTATTTCTTGAGTGCATCCTTGCTCATTCTAAGCTCTTCACCCTGGTTGGAGATCGCACCAAGCAGGGTATCCGTGGTCGCGCCCATCGAAGAGGAAGCTTGAAGCGCGAGACTGGACAATTCCAACGCCTTAAGCGTTGCTTTGTTCCCGACCTCGAACTCGATCTCGTAGTCTCCCACCGGCTTCGCGGAGGTGAATTTCGTCACCAGCAGCATTCCGATCTCGGATGTGTTCTTTACGTGAATCCCGGAGCAGGCCGCTATGTCATAATCTCCGAAGCTGACCAGGCGGACCCGGTCGCCATGAATCCTTTCCAGCTTGACCCTGGCCTTTTCCAGTAGAGGGCTGTCCCTACCCACCCAAACCTCCTCTGACAGAATGCCCTTCGCGATGACCTCGTTCACGGCCCGCTGGCTCGCCATGATGATGCCCCAGTCTATATGCCCCCGGACCATGACCATCTTCTTTTCCGGCGTGATCGATATCTTCACCAGCTCGAGCTCGTCCAGCATCTTCTGGATGGAACCGTAGAGAAGGTGTTCGCCGGAATGTCCTTTCATGAGGTCGTACCTCCTCTCCCAATCGATCTCACAATGGACCGCTTGACCGTTCGTGAACGTGTGGCGAGGCACCCGGTGTTTCACCGATTCCTTGTCTGCCTTCACCTCGGCTACGGCCATGCCCTCGATCGTTCCCAGGTCGGGTTCCTGCCCTCCTCCCCCGGGATAGAAGTATGTGCCATCCAAGGCGATCCAGTCCCCGTCGATGCCGACAACCTTGGCGTCGAAACATGAACAGTATGGATCATTCTCGTAAAGACGAACCGTCATACGACTCTGAAAACCATGAGCGCGTTGATAAACGTTCTCAATTCGGATCGTCTTCCTTTTGGGTTCGGTCATGCTCCCTAATCGACCAAGCTCAATTCTGCCAGGAATAAATGGCTAGATAAATGATTACTGTGTGGTCATGCAAACCGACATATATCTAGCATGACATTTCTGAACACCGCAACGGCCGAACCAATAATTCGGGACTGGGAAGTAACATGTTGGACGATTTGGACAAACGTATCGTTGAGGAGATATGCACCTCCAGCCAGGGATCCTATAGACAGATAGCGAAGAGGCTGGGGATACATCCTACGACCCTTATCCAGAGGGTCAAGAACTTGGAAGAGCAGGGGATCGTGAAGGGTTATCGCGCCAACGTCGACTATATGCGTCTCGGGTATGAGTTCATGGCCATCGTCCATATCTATGTAGAGGGGGATCTGGTCGAGGTCGAACGGCGAATCACCGACCTAAAGAACATAGTGGCGGTCTTCGATGTCACCGGCGAATGTGATGCGATCGCCTGGGTGGCCTGCCGCTCTAGGGAAGAGTTCAGCAACGTTGTGAAGGGCATGCTGACCATCCCCGGCGTAAAGAAGACCAATACCTACGTCATCTTGAGCTTGATCAAGGACCCGTTCAAGTTCATCCCTAATTTCGATGACAATAGCGAGGGTGAGAAGCCGGTCCACCACCGTGGAAAGTAGGCTGCCTCCCCGGGTGAAACCACAAACAATCGGCAGATTCTATTGTTAATTGAAAGCATAGTGTCAACTTTATTGGGCAATTGTTGCCATTATTCGTCATTTTGATCGAAGCCAGCTAGAAAAACGTTTAATACCGTTTGCCCTTAACCAAAGCCATCACAACCACAGCGTGACCAGAGGTAGCAGCAAATGATCAGAACACATGATTGCGGCGAAATTCGAACAAAGGACCTCGGAAAGAATGTCAAGCTGGCTGGTTGGGTTCGCTTCTACAGGGACCATGGAGGAGTGCTGTTCTTCGACCTAGCGGACGCACATGGCACCACCCAAACCGTCTTTGATCCGGAGGCCTACACCAGCTCAGTCGACGTAAAGGGTCTGGGCTCCATCCTGAATAGCATCGGCAGGGAGTATGTCATCTCCATCACCGGTACCGTCAGGGAAAGGGTGCCAGGCACCGAGGATGCGCGCAATCCCACTGGAGAGGTGGAGGTCCTCATCGAGGAGGCGAAGGTGCTCAACACGTCGAAGGCGCTGCCCTTCGAGATCGCAGAGCAGAAGAACTCTACTCTGCCAAACGAGGACGTGAGGATGAAATACCGCTATGTCGACCTGAGACGGAAGGAGATGGTGGCCAACCTGCGCTTCAGGCACAAGGTCATCTCCTCTGCCAGGAAATATCTGGACTCGGTCGGTTTCATCGAGGTCGAGACGCCCATGCTCACCAAGAGCTCGCAGGAGGGAGCAAGGGACTTCCTGGTGCCCTCCCGGACCATGCCGGGCGAGTTCTACGCCCTGCCTCAGTCGCCGCAGCTCTACAAGCAGATGCTGATGGTCGGCAGCGTCGAACGCTACTACCAGCTGGCACGTTGCTTCAGGGACGAGGATTCCCGGGCCGACCGGCAGCCGGAGTTCACCCAGCTCGATGTGGAGATGTCGTTCGTGGAGCAGGAGGACATTTTCGCCACCATCGAGGAGATGTACTCTTTCGTCTGGAAGGAGGTCTTCGGCAGCGAACTGAAGACACCGTTCCCGCGCATTCCGGTCGAGGAGGCGTTCTCCAAATATGGCACCGATGCGCCGGACGTGCGTTTCGGGCTTGAGATCGTCAACGTCACCGAAGAGGTGAAGTGCGCCAACTACGAGATATTCCAGCATATCCTGAAGAAGAAGGGCATCATCGTCTGCATCAACCTCAGATCGTCCCTGGTCAAAGAGAAGATCTTGGACGCGAACGTCGGCCGCAAACAGGTGGACCGTCTTATCGAATGGGCCAAGCAGCAGGGCATGGGCGGACTTACCTGGATGAGGATGACCGAAGAAGGTCTCAACTCCAACATCGTGAAGTATTTCCCTGAGGACGTCCGTAGATCGCTGGAGGAGAAAATGGAGGCGGAGAGCGGCGACCTTCTCCTGTTCATGGCCGGATCGAAGATGCCGACACTGAAGGCGGCGGGTCAGCTAAGGATCAAGCTGGCAAAGGAGAACGACCTGCTCGAGGGCAAGGGACACCAGTTCGTCTGGATCGTGGACTGCCCCATGTTCCAGGCCGATCCGGTGACCGGGAAGCTGACCTCGTTCCACCATCCGTTCGTCAGACCGGTCAACGGGGACATAAGCCAGAATGAGGACCCGATGAACATCATGGGGCTTTCCTACGACCTGGTACTGGACGGCAGCGAGATCGCCTCCGGCTCCATGAGGAACCATGATGCCTGTGTCCAGCGGAAGGTGTTCCATATGCTGGGCAAGGACGAGGAGCAGATGAAGAAGGAGTTCGACTTCTTCCTGGAGGCTTTATCCTTCGGCGCCCCGCCTCATGGAGGCATCGGGATGGGAATGGACCGTCTCTGCGCCATGCTGCTCGGCTGCGAGAGCATTCGCGACGTGATCGCTTTCCCGAAGAACAAGAAGTTCCAATCGCTGGTGGACGGCTCCCCGACGCAGGTCGAGCAATCGAAGCTGGACGAACTCCAGCTGCTCTCCCTGGCCGAGGATGAGAAAGAGGCCTAAGGCCTCTTCTCCAACTCTCTTCTCACCGCTTCCACGATCTCTTTCGACTGGAACTTCCCTTTTGTGGCCTTCATCACATGACCGATCACGCTGTTCGCCGCCTTCGGGTTGGTCTTGGCGTCCCTGACCGTCTCGGGATGGGCATCCAGGAACTCGTTCACGGACCGGACCAGTTCATCCTCGACCAGTACTCTGTCCTCCACCACGTGATTGCCGCCCCCGGCAATGGTGGCGATCGCCCTTCGTGCCTCGGAGTCGGTGATCTTACCGTTGATGTCGTCCTCGATGACCCGGCAGATCTGCGACCTCAAGTGATCGTCCAGCCTCTGCTCGATCGCTGTCCAGTTGGAGGTGATCGGACCGAGCAACTTAGGAACCACCTTCTCCGGCTCCAGTCTTAAGCATAGGTGCTCGAACAGGTCGGCCATGCCCCACGACGTCATCACGATCTGTTTCGCCGTGACCGCGCTGATCCCGTACTGGCTCTGCAGACGATAGGCACGCCGGACTGGTGTTTCGGGAAGCACTATCCCTCTGGCGAACTCCCCTACGTTGTACTCGCCCAGGTCCGGTTCGCCGATGTAACCGTATTCCTCCTCCATCTCCTTCTTCCGGGCTGGCATCGTGACCTTACGTTCCTCGTCGAACGCCCTGGTCTCCCGGATTATCTCCTTTCCCGCGGAGAGCATCTTGGTCTGACGGGAGACCTCGTAGTTCAATGCCCTTTCCAGGTTCTTCAGGCCCAGTATGTTCTTGACCTCGACGCGTTCCTCGCCGACCGAGATGTTGGCATCACAGCGGGCCACCTGCTCGTCGGATGCGCTCAGCCCGACCAGATGACGGAGTTCCACCAAAAGCTCGGCCACGAAGTCCCTGGCCTCGGCCGGTGACGACATATCCGGTGCACTGACTATCTCCACCAGCGGTACACCACTGCGGTTGTAGTCGATGAGCGAGACCTCCTCGCCTGACCGGCCCACACGCTTGATCCGTCCCGGGTCCTCCTCGATGTGGACCCTCCATATTCCGATACGCTTGCCGTTCAGCATGTAATGACCGTGCTCGCCCAGCGGGCTCTCGTACATGGTGATCTGGAAGTTCTTGGGCAGATCTGGATAGAAATAGGTCTTCCTGGAGAACCAGATGCGGTCGTGGAGCTCGCAATTCAGGAACTTGGTGATCATCAGGCCGTACTCGAGGGCCTGCCGGTTCAACGACGGGCGGGAGCCGGGGAAGCCTAGGCAAGTGGGGCAGATATGGCTGTTCGGTTCGGCGCCTTCGGTGCTGCAGGAGCAGAACAGCTTCGACTTAGTCGGAAGCTGGAAGTGCATCTCTAGTCCGATCTTCATTGCGCCACCTCCGGGTTCTTGCGCTGGAACGCCGATTCCCATTCCTCGCCCATCGAGATCAGCCCGGATTCATCCCAGTGAGGGGCGACGAACTGCATTCCTACTGGCATAGATGAAGTGTAACCGCAGGGTGCCGATAGGTGTGGCAGCCCGGTCAGGTTGGGCGGGATGGTAAGGAAATCGGCCGAATACATCTCCAGCGGCTTCATCTTGGCGATCTCTTCGAACCGGGGTGCCACAAACGGCATCGTCGGGGTCACTATCAGGTCGTGCTCATCGAACACGGTCCGATATTCCTTGGTAATGAGCTGACGGACCGCGAGCGATTTCAAGTAATACTTGTCCCTGAAACCCACCATGCGGCAAAAGGTCCCCAGCAGGATCCGGCGTTTCGCCTCCGGGCCGAAGCATTCCGAGCGAACGCCGGAGAAGAAATCGTTGAAATGCTGCGAAACGTCCTTTTCTGGCACCCCGAACCGCATGCCGCAGTACCGGGCCAGATTGGTCGACGCCTCGGTCGTGGCCAGGATGTAGTAGGCGGGCATAGCGAACCTAAGCGATGGCATGCTCACCTCGTGGACTGAGATCCCGAGCTCCTGCTTCATCATTTCCAATGCGTGACGGAAGATCAATTCCACCTCCGGCGAGATGTTCGCCATCGCTTCCTTCGGCAAGGCCAGACGCCTGATCTTCTTTGAGGATATCTCCAGCCTCGGCTGGGTACAGGAGGTTGGATCCTTCGGGTCAGAACCGGAAATCACCGGGAGAAGCCTCCTGATGTCCGCGATCGAACGGGACAAAAGACCCACCTTGTCCAGCGAGTTACCGTAGTCGATAAGGCCATAACGAGAGACGCGACCGTAGGTCGGGGTCAATCCATACACCCCGCAGAAAGAGGCCGGGGCCGATATCGAGCCGCCGGTAGACACACCGAGGGCTACATGACCCTCGATGAGCGCCGCAGCCGCGGCCGCACCCCCGCTGGAACCTCCGCATGCCCGTCCAGTATCGAACGGGTTCAACGGTATGTCGAAACCAGAGTTGGTGCTGAACGTGCCAAAACCGAACTCGTCCATGTTCGTCTTTCCCAGCAGCAGGCCTCCGGCCTCCCTCAGCTTGCGCACAGGCGTTGCATCGAATGGCGGACGGTATCCTTCAAGGATCTTCGAACCGGCACGGGCCTGGAACTCCTTCGTGCAAAGGTTATCCTTGGCCGAGAAAGTGAACGACGAACTGTCGTCCGCTTCCAGCATCTCCCGGTCGATCATCTGGTTGAATATTCGATACTTGTCGTTGATGGCCCTCAGAAGAGGCTCGTCAATGATGCCGCTCACGAGAGCTTAGGCCCCCTGACATAGTCTTCATAGGTGTCCATCATCGCACGGAGCAGTGCCGGATCGAACTCCTGGCCTACCTGGTCCTCACGTAGCACATCGTTCACCGGGATAGGGTTGAAATCATACTCGGTGAGGCCGGGTGCTTCATCCAGCACAGAGAAATTGTTGAGAATGTCCTCGAGATCCTGGGCGAACTTCTTCAGTTCCTCATCCGTCAGTTCCAATCTCGCGACCTTCGCGACTCTTTTCACCTTTTCGATGTCCATTCCATTCAACCCTGCACCTCCCACTAGAGAGACGCCGTTGACCTGAAGCGACTGCATTCATGTCAAACTTTCGCACCGATGTACTTGCTGCGTCACCCGTCCAAGGACCTACCTTCCCAGCAATCGACCACCATCCAGCATCGCTCTCGGACATCGTCTCTCAAAGGAAAACGTTTATCACCTATCACAACTTACTGCGGAATAAGTGATCCGATGGCGGATGATTACGAGAAATTGATGAAGCAGGGGTTCCAATCAATGGGCGAAGGCGAGTATGCTACTGCCCTATCCAAATTCGACAAGGCCATTAAGGCCAACCCGACGAGCGCGGAGGCATATCTGGCCAAGGCCGATGCCGGGGTCCTCGTCCCCAAAGTAACGCAGGAGGAGGTCATTGCCCTCTACAACAAGGCGATCGAGCTCGAGCCTGACAACCCTTTCATCTTCCAGTCGAAGGCCGCGTTCTGCATGGACGTCGGTCTGTTCAATGACGCCGAGGCCGCATACCAGAAGGCAGCCGAGAAGGACCCGGAGAATGCATCGTATTACTATTCCGAGTTCGGAGTGGAGTACTTCCGCAAGGCACCGGTGGTCTTCGAGCAGCATATGGACGAAAAGACGATGGAGATCATCACCAAGAAGTCGCTCAAGTACCTGCTCAAATCCATCAATCTGGATGAGGCAAGTGCGAAGAAGCTGCTCTAAACCTCATCTCTTCTTAGTCGATCAGCGGAGGAGCTTGTCCTCTTCCCGATCATCCTTCTCCCGTTTCATGGTGGCAGAGGGACTGCAGTTCGAACACATCTTGCTTTTACGATCATAGTGCCGTTCACAGACCATCTGCCCACAGATGATGCATGTGAAGTAGGCAGGACTTCCGCAGATACTGCATTGGCCGATCAGATCCATGATGATTTATTTCACCGGGCGGGGGATAAAGATTTGCTAATGAAACCGGTCGAAGGATCAGATACCGTGTTCCTCATCCTGCACCGTCGGCGTCGAACCCTCAGGAGAATGGTCCAGCATGCCCAGATGTGCCAATCCTTCCGCGACCCCTTCAGAGTGGATCGATGCGCAAACATAATCAGCGGCATCCTTCGCCGGACCCGAAGCATTGCCCACTGCGATACCGTAGCCGCACTGCCTTAGCATTTTCACATCGTTGTCGGAATCTCCGATGGCGACCACTTCCGAGATGTCAACTCCCAATATCTGGCATGCCTTCCTGACGCCATCCACCTTGCTGTGTCCCGGTTCCATTAGGTGTATTGCAAAACCAGTGGCCTCGATCTCCACGTTCCAATCCTTGAGCACGGCCCTAACCGTCTCCAGATCGAAAGATCGCTTTATCGCGACTTCGGTCCTGCGCCAATTATCGGTGAACAGACGATCGACCTCGGGCATTCTGGTTTGAAGATATGCGAATGCCTTGTTCGCGGTCTCGGCCGAATGTAGCTGGAAGATCTGTTCCTTGTAGGAGACCAGACCTCCGTTCTCCGCTATCACCGGACCCTTCAGCCCGATGAACGTGGAGAGACCGAACGCCACGGGAAGCACGTTCCCTGAGCACAAAGATACGGTATACCCGTTATCCTGGACCTGGCGAAGCGTCTCGATCCCCAGCGTCTGGATGCGCTTCCTGTTGTCGGTGATCGTGCCGTCGACGTCGCACACCAACAGTTTGTACTTGGAGTTCATCGGATCTTCCGAGTATCAGTTGCGAAGCTCGCCCAGGGTGGTGACCCTTTCGGCGAAGGCGTTGTGCTTATGGATCGACTCCTCACTCTCGCTGCGGACCGTCACAATGGTCTCGTCCGGCAGGTCGGTGAATTTTGCCAGTATGCGCTGCAGGTTCTCCCTTACCACATCTTCCACGAACTTCGGGTGGTCATGCGCCTGGATCACGACCATTGCCTCCTCTGACCGTTTCAGTATCTCATAGGTGGGCGAGCTGAACGACGCCTCGGCGATCTCGATGAGGTCGTTGGCCTCGATGTCCAGCTCCTCCGGGATCTCGATCATGAGGGTGGCCACGTTCCTCTGGTTGTGAGTTATGTTGGGTAGATCGTTATCCTTGAACCGGAGATTCCCTTTCTGCAGGTCCTTCACCGTCTCCATGGCGCATGGGCAGGCAGTCATCCCGATGACCTGGACCCCGATCATCTTCTTCATTCCGTTGCCCTTCCGGCTGGTGGCCTTGGCCATCAGCTTGAAGGACTCCATGGTCTTTCTTCCTGACGGTACAGTCCTCTCCAGGAAATAGTCGGCCTCGATGTTGACCTCGGAATATGTGGCATACTCATGCCTGTCGAGCAGGTCCTTGGACATGGTCGAGGCCAGCGCCTCGATGCCGCTGACCGGGGTGTTCAGGCTGCTTTCCACAACGTCGGTTATGACCTCGAGGTTGCGGGAAAGATGAGATCCTCTCTGTTCTGAAGGCAGGTCAACGAAAACATCGAATTTGCATGTAAGTGTGACCAGGTGACCGGCACGGTTCACAGCTACAGGTTTCTTGACGCCTGTAACCCCGACCCTGGTCAGCATGAACCCGTTGGTAAGCCGCCTGTTTTGAACATCGCTCAACTGAATGGTACCACCTAGCGCTGTGATTCAGGCTATGTATTAAAAACCTCTCGTTTGCGACCATTCTAACTGTTGAGGGAGATCATGGCAGGCATGATCAGTATCGATTCCCACGAACCTGTCCCGGATCTCTCCAATGAAAGGATCTAAGAGTCTTCTCGGAACATGCATAGCATGGATAGATCCCTCGCCCTTAGAGTGTCTTGATATTGATGCTGGAAAGGATCGCGGACGATCGCTGTAGGCAAATTTTGACTCGATCGACATGGTGCCCCTGAGAACGAAATACATATGCCGGGCATGGCCGCACGGTCGCCCTGTCCGGTATGACCACACGAACGGCATAAGTCGATCCACGGGGTCATGTTGTCCGATAAGACCCTTCATCGCCTAGAAGATCCATGGTCGCGACCAATAGGTTCACCGCCCCGACACGGCTTAATAGCGAGGAGGAAATCCTGGGTAGATGATCTGCGGGGTGGACGAGGCGGGAAGAGGGCCGGTGCTCGGCCCTATGGTCGTGGCGGCGGTTGCCATAGAGGACGACGCACCACTTAGACGGATGGAGGTCCGCGACTCCAAGAAGCTGACCCCCACTCGCAGGGAAGAACTGGCAGTCAAGATCAATGAATCATGTCAGGTCGAGTTCCAGATAATCAGCCATGAGGAGATCGATGCGCGAGGCCCGAAGACCTCGCTGAATGAGCTTGAGGCTATGGTGTTCGCCACTCTGATCGATCGGTTGAAAGCGGACGTTGTGTACGTGGATGCCTGCGATGTCAACGAGGACCATTTCCGCCAAATGGTCGGCGGGCGCTTGACCTACAGACCGCGAATGGTGTGCGAGCACAAAGCGGACGACCATTATCCGGTCGTGGCAGCGGCATCGATCATAGCCAAGACCAATAGGGACCGGATTGTGTCGGAAATTCGGTCCGAGATAGGCCAGGAGATAGGATCAGGATATGCCTCTGACCCAACTACCATTGCATTTCTGCAAAAGTGGATAAAGGAGAAAGGGGATTTGCCGCCCTATACGCGTAGGTCATGGGCTACTGCCAAAGAGGCTATGAGCTCGTCCAAGAACGCGAAACTGACCGACTGGGAATGATTTAATGCCGGTAAAAGATCTTCTGGAAGAAACCATCGCAAAATTCAACGCGAAGGTCGAAAAGGACGAAGCCCTACAAAAGGAGCTCGAGTGCGTCAAAAAGAAAGCGAACATGGACTTGGGCACCGAAAGCTACTCCTTCGAACTGTCGTGCAACAAGATTCATTCCCTGAAAGAGGGCATGGTCGACAACCCGGACGTCACGATCACATCGGACCCCAAGACGGTCGAGGAACTGATCACGGGCAAGATGAAACCAATGAAGGCCTGGGCGCTCAAGAAGATAAAGATTAAGGGCTCATTGGAGGACGTCATGCGCCTCCGCAAGTTCTTCTAAGCTCATTTCTTTCGAGAAAGGAGCAAACCTACCGTCGCCCCAGCGATTATGCCCGCCGCCAATCCAGCCTCGATGAACCACACTATGTTAGTGAAGACATACGCCATGAATCCGGCCATCAGGCCTAAGAGTGTGCCTATGGCAAGATACTTGGATAAGGTCTCGTTCATGCCCAAGCCATATGCTCGACATGATATTAGTCTTGCCATGATGGGAGATCAGAACCGACGATCGCAGAATCCCCAAATGTTAGGAAACCTTTATCTAAGGCTTCTCGTTTAGGAGTATTCCACAAAAGCGGGGTAGGGTAGCCAGGACATCCCGTCGGGCTCATAACCCGGAGACCGATCGTTCAAATCGATCCCCCGCTACCATCTTCTATATATTCTGATTCCGAGGTCGTTCCGCCCCGAACGGCGGTGAACGGTCATAAACAAATAGGCACCGACACATAACCTCCCGAACCGATAGGAAAGGTTTTTCCATGCCGAAAGTTGACGTTCTGATCATTGGCGCAGGAGTCACCGGTGCAGGTATCGCCCGGGACCTTTCCATGAGGGGGGCGTCGGTGATGCTCCTTGACCGGGGCGATTTCTGCTCTGGGGCATCTGGATCGAATCACGGGATGCTGCACAGCGGGGCGAGGTATGCTGTCAAGGACCCGGAATCGGCGAAGGAATGCGCCTCTGAGGCGAACATACTGAGAAAGATAGCGCCTGCGTTCATTGAGGACACGGGCGGCCTATTTGTATCATTGCCAGAAGATGATTTCGGTTTTGCGGAGAAGTTCAAGAGGGGCTGCAACAACGCCGGCGTCGACACCAGGGAGGTCGACGTGGCCGAGGCCAGAGAAATGGAACCATCCCTTAGCAGTGATATGGTCCGGGCGTTCTGGGTGGACGACGGTTCCATCGACCCCTTCGGCCTGACCCTGGGGAATATCGAGGACGCGCGCTCGATGGGGGCCAAGGTCCGCAACTACTGCGAGGTCGTGGGAATCGATGTGGACGATTACACCATCGATGCTGTCCGGTTCAAGGACCAACGGACCGGCACCGTAGAATCGGTGACTCCGGGAGTGGTGCTGAACGCGGCCGGTGCCTGGTCTCCTGGGATTGCCGCCATGGTCGGCCAGAAACTGCCCCTGAGGATCGACAAGGGGACACTGGTGGTGTTGAACGGTCGCCTGTGCAAGATGCTGGTGAACCGGCTCAGGCCCCCTGCCGACGGAGATATCGTGGTTCCCAGTCATTCATCGACTATCATAGGAACGACATCCAATGGAGTCTCTTCAGCGGACGGGAACATCCCGACCGAGTCGGAGGTCACGTTCCTTCTGCGGGAGACAGCGAAGGTTATTCCTGGAATTGCCAATGCCAGGGCTGTGCGCGCCTATTGCGGTGTCAGACCGCTCATCCCGGCGGGCGGTGGAGGGCGCTCGGCCAGCCGCAATTTCAGGATCATCGATCATGCCAGCACCGGTGTCTATAACCTGGTGAGCGTGATCGGCGGCAAGCTTACCACCTACCGGCTCATGGCGGAGAAGATATCGGACCTTGCCTGTGAGAAGATCAACAACCGCAACAGATGCCGCACCGCCAAGGAAACCATATCAGAGATGCCGACCATCGATCCCGTGCCTGGGATCCATGATCTGGCCCTCCTTCGCATGGCCAAGAAGAACGGATCAGAATACCAGAACGTCCTGGAGCAATGCGTTTCCCTTCCCCGAGGCAAGGAAGAGGTCTGTACGTGTGAGAGGGTTTTGCGCGGGGAGATCCAATACCACCTGAGGAAGGGAGATGTGAGGAACGCTTCCGACCTCGTTAAGCGGACAAGGGTCGGCATGGGATATTGCCAGGGAGGATTCTGTACGCTCGGCATTATATCGGCGGCGATGGGGGTCTACAAGACCGCTCCGATCGAATACATCGAGAGTTTCCTGAACGAAAGGAACAAGGGCATCTCGTCGATCTTGGTGGGGGAACAACTTCGACAGGAGATGTTCAAAGCCCATCTGCTGCGCAGCGTCTACGGCATCAGGGAGGAGTCGCGATGAGGCATCTCGATCCGGTGAGGACCGAATTCCTGGTAATCGGAGGAGGGGCGGCTGGCATGCTGGTCGCCACCTATCTTTCAGAGCGTCGTAAGAAAGTGGCGCTGGTCGATTCTGGCACATCGTGTACCGCCCTCTCCACCGGATGTTTCAACGGCACGGGATTGAACGAGGAAATGCTGGAGTTCCTTTTGCCCAGGCTCACGTCCAATGGACTCAGCATGAAACGCGATATGGAACAGAGCCCCCTGCTGGGCAACGCCGGCAACCGTTACCATTGCAGGCTTGCCCCCTATTACACTGCCCTTGGCACGATGGAATCGATGCAGCGGTCAAAGCTCGCGGTGGTCGGGATAGATGGAAATCCGGAGGTCGATCCGGAACTGGTGTGTTCCATATTGAGGCAGGATGCCGGCCTCAAGGCAGACCCTGTTCATGTCATCAGCAAGGGAAAGGTCTCGCTGGATTCGCTATGCGACCAATTAAAAATGGTGAACGCGGACATGATCATGCTGCCACCTTTGTTCCCGCTCCGCGACCACAAGACATCCATGCTCGAACTGACCGAACGTACTGGGCGGATAGTTTTCGAGCCGGTCACCCCGCTTTCGCTGCCAGGCCTCCGGCTGGCGGGGGCGATGCGTCAGATGCTGGTCGATAGCGGATGTCAGGTGATGGAGCTCCGCCGGGTGACCAAGCTGATACAGATCGGCGGCCGGTACGACACGGCCATGGTCCAAACGACCGGCACGACCCAGGAGATCAATTTCTCCACCCTGATCATCGCTGGAGGGAACGCCATCGGACCGGGACTGTCCGTATCTGGCAAAGAGGTGACCGACCCGTTCGAGGCGTTCGCCATCACCAGGAAACAGGAGAGCCTGAGCGGCATGCCTGTCAACCGCGCATTATCGTCAGGATATGAGGTCGATGGGAGATTCAGGGTCATAATGACAAACGGGAACTCGGCCGAGAACGTCTACGCCTGCGGGTCCGCCCTGGCCGGCATCTCCTATCCGCTGGGAAGAGGCCTATTGGATGTGCTGGACGGGGCTTGGGACGTCGCCCGCAATGCGGAGGCTTACCGATGACCCGACCTTTCAACGCGGACCGGTGCATCAAGTGCGGTGCCTGCATGCGCGCCTGCCCGGTGGTCCAGGAGGAAACGACCAGCATGTTCGACGGGCCTCGCAGCCTGGCTGTTGATTCGTCCCGTTTCTCCCATGAGGTGAACTCCCTCCGGGACAATATCTTCGCCTGCTCCATGTGCTGGAAGTGCGCGGATGTCTGTCCTTCACGGGTCGAGATGCCCCGGGCCATCCTGCGGGCCAGGGCAGATATGTTCGACCGGAACGCGGCATTGCCTGGCCACACCAAGATGATGCAGAACATCGATGTGGACGGTCTTTCGGTAAGGCGGGAACTGGACTCACTCTCCCTCGGGGTGGAGAAGGCTTCGGTGCTATACTTCCCGGGGTGCATCGCCGGACAGAAGTTCCGGAACATCGCCGATGGGGTGGTGCGGACCCTGCTGCAGAACGCGACGGTGCGCACCCCGTCGGGACTGGTGTGCTGCGGGTCCCCCCTGGAAAAGGTGGGTGACCGGGTGCGCATGGAGGCGCTGAGGAAAAGGAACCTGAAGCTCTTTGAGGGCCGTTCCCAGATAGTGACCTCCTGTCCCGGCTGCACCAGCCACATCAACGACCAATATGGTGTAGAGGCCCTTCATATCGTCGAGTACCTGGTGGAGTCGGTGGGGCTGGCCAAACTGAAGTTCAGGAACCATGGGGTGGTGCGGGTGGTACTGCATGAGCCCTGCCACCTGAAGAGGACCGTGGGGCCGCACGCGATCGATTACTGTTATGACATCCTCCAGTCCATGCCCGGGATAAGGGTCCTTGACATGGCCGAGCCGGACCGTTGCTGCGGTGGCGGGGGTGGATTGCTGTCCGGATACCCTGACGTCGCCATGGACCTGGCCAGGACCAAGATCGAGGATGCTGCGGCCAGCGGCGCGGACGTCGTTCTGGCTCCCTGCCCGTTCTGCGTGCTCAACCTAAAACAGGCGGGAGGGATGGACGTGATGGACCTCACCGAGTTCATTTCCTTCCGTTTCTAGGGAACGAACATGCTGTGCCAATGCTAAAATACCCCATCTGCTTCTTTTCGGTCGTCCATGACCAACGATCAGAAGTGTTTTACATGCCTCCACCGGGAGATACGGCCGGAACTAGGCGTCAACGGTCAATTGATCTACTGCAGGAGAAAGGAGATGGTGGTCAGAGCGAAGGCGGAATGCCCTATCTATTCCCGGGCCACCAAGCAGTCGGTGAAGGAACTTCACAAATCCATCTATGGCGAGATCGAGGAAGAGCACGAGGAATGAGCCTAGCGCCATTCCAGTAATGCCGGGCAGGTCTCCGCCGCCTCGCCCCTGATCTCGAACGGGACCCACTGGCTGGAGGTCGGGTAACCTCTCATGTGGCGTATCCTCATGCGCCGGTTAAGGTCGTCATCGAACTTGAGCTCGATGACCCCGTCAGCAATGGCCATCAGGTGGTTGACGGTCTTGTCATCGTGCACACTGTCGTGGATCGAGAATATCATGGTGCCGTAAGTGCTCCTCACCTTGGAGCTCGATATCTGGAAGAACTTCAGGACCACGTTGGACTGGTTGTACAGGAACAGCGTCGAAAGGGTGTAGAGGAAGACCCTCACCGGTCGAGCGTGCTCGGAGCCTATGGAGTTCACGTTGAACATGATTCCTTCCAGATCCGAAACTGGCCGCACCTCGGACTTCGGATATGGCGACCTCTCCTCGTTGGAACCGAGCAGTGAGGAGTGATAGTCCACCACGAACAGCTTCTTGCCGAGCACCGCCTTGGTGTCTATGCCAAAATGGCCCATCATGGTGATTATGTCCGACGGCAGCACGTCGACGGTCACGAAGATCACTGAGACGTCCTGCGTGAGGTAGTCCTTTAGGAGGCTTATGTTGAACTCCAGCAATCCGATCCCTGGTGATCCGACCAACAGAATGGAACTGTGGTCGGGAAGCGAGGCTTTGATCATTTCTTTTCCTCCTCACACTATGGGGGAGAGCGAGATGTTTCCTCCCCGTTCCCTTGCCTCCACCGCCAATGCGTTGCATTCCGTGAAGGGTTCCTCACCGAAGAGCACCACCGTGCCGCCTATCCTTTCCACCTTTATGTGCAGGTTTGCCAGATCGGCCAGCCGTTGCGTGGACTTTGTCGAGGGAGATGTTATTCCGACGAATATCCCGTTGTTACGCTTTATGGCAGCCAGGTGATCGGGGATCTGGTCCATCACCTTGTCCCCATATATCGACTCGAGCGAATCGAACCCCATCACGGACAGAATGGGTGACTCGGCGTTGCCGAGCGCATAGGATATGGATTTCCATTTGTAGTCTGAGGCGGGTGATGAGCCTTCCACCGGCATCACGTAGGGAGCACCGGCCAGTTCCATCTGTGCCGCCAGCTCGGGAATCCTGACATGCTTCTCGAACTGTTCCTTTGTCAGCGACCCGGTCATCTGGTTCTTTGCCGCCTCGGCCGATGTCTTGCGGGTGGGAAGCCAGAAGACCCCCCGGTTCAGCGAGACGAAGTTGGCCACCAATGACCTTTCCAATACCCCGCTTATCGCCGTTGGGATGCCGTGACCGAGCTCTATCAGCGTCATGGAACCCTTTTCCATGCCGCCCCTCATGAGCCGGTCCAGATCGGTGAGGCCGAAGGAGACCTTGCCGGTCGTGTCCTGGACCGGTTTCCATGGGTCCTGATGCCTGACCTCGTTCTCCCAAAGGTTGGCAAAGGTCTGTATACGAGAGGTTTTGAGAGTGAAAAGGTACTTTGGCTGGGCTATCTCGACCCCCCTCAATTTGAGGATGTCGATCTCCCTTATGCGACGCAACTGGTGATCTGCCAGTCCCAGGATGAGGACCCCGTCCCCCAGATAGTCTAGCTTGGTCTCATTGTTCTCAAGCACAAAGAGAACGTTGGAACCGTAACCCTCGACCAGGTCCTTTTGTATGGCAGTGAGGAGGGAGGCGCAGCTCATGCTGTACCGTTCCGCCATGGCATCGATGGAATCGATTACGATGAGCGAACGGGCCGGGAACGTACCCTCGACCACGTCATAGACATGCTCCAGGTCGCCCAGGTCCTTACCGATCATGACCGACATCTCTTTCTTGGCGGTGCCGATGCTTTGCATCCCCAGGCCCTTCAGCTTGCTGAGGCCAGTCCGATGTTTGCCTACCACTTCCTCCTTCTTTTGTTCGGCCGCAACGGAGGCGGGCATCAGCTTTTCCGTGAGCCAGGGGAACTGAGTAATCAACGAGTGGTCCGACACCCGCATGGAAAAGTAGAAACTGTTCTCGATCTGGGCCAGATCCTCGATCGTCTGCAAGGCGAAGGTGGTCTTACCAGTACCTGCATTACCGCGTAGGATGAGGGAATGTCCGCCGGGATTCATGAAGAACTTGCATATCTCGGTCGGTATCCTGCGGCTTTCTTCTGAACGGATCATCTATACACACCCGAAATGTCTGAATTTGACTGATTTAGAACAGTCTCTCGGAGTTAATCCCCGTTGTGGTCTGATTATCAAGGCAACGAATATCGGTGTTACTACACGCTGGAAAAGGTTGGAAAGTTATTATAGCTCGATATGTTGATGCTCGCCCGAGGCACAAACCATGCAGGCAATTATTCTAGCCGCGGGGGAAGGCACCAGACTGCGGCCTTTCACGATGTCGAAGCCTAAAGTCATGTTGCCAATAGGAAACAAACCCATCCTCGCCTACGTGGTCAGGGCCCTGGTCGAGAATGGCCTCAAGGACATCATAATGGTCGTCGGATACAAGAAGGAACGGATCATGTCCTTCTTCGGCGACGGTTCCAAGTTCGGCGCGAAGATTACCTATGTCGTTCAGGAGAAACAGCTCGGGACGGCCCACGCCCTCCTCCATGTCAAGAACATGGTTAAGGGGGACTTCATCCTGGTAGCGGGAGACAACATAATCGATCGGGAGACGGTCTCCAGGATCATAAACTATGAAAAGAACCCGTCCGTCCTGGTGACCGAGAGCGAGTTGCCATCCAAGTACGGCGTCATCACTTTGGACCACGATCGGGTGGCGAGCATCACCGAGAAGCCCGACCGCAGGATCGGGAACATCATAAACACGGGGGTCTACCATTTTAATAAAGACATCTTCCAGTTGGTCGAGGAGGAGGTCAGGGCCGGTCGCTATGGGATAACCGAAGTGCTACAGTCCAAGATAGACGAGATCAGACTGGAAGCGGTCAGGACCGGCGGACGCTGGCATGACGCCGTCTATCCCTGGGACCTGATCAAGCTCAACGAGAAGGCCCTCGATCTGCACGGACAACAGGTGTCCGGGATGATCGAGCCTGGTGTCACCATCAAAGGACCGGTGTCCATAGGCGCCGGTTCCCGCATCCGCGCCGGCACCTACATCGAGGGGCCAGTGGTCATCGGGGAGGGCTGCGACATAGGCCCGAACGTGGCCATATTCCCTTCTACCAGCATAGGCAACAGCGTGGAGATCGGACCCTTCACCAGCATTCACAATTCCCTCATAATGAACAGTGTAAGGATAGGTTCGCATTCACACCTGGGGAACGCGGTCATCGGAGACGGCGTGTCCATCAAGGGAGCGTTGTCAGCGTTCGTTGGACCTGCCTACGTCAAGGTCGAGGGCGAGTTCTTCAGGGTGGACGAGATCGGGGCGATGATCGGTGAGGACACCACCATCTGCTCCCGGGTCGTTCTCACATCTGGAGTGATCGTCGGGGCGGGGTGCAGGATCGGGGACGGAGCTACCCTCAGGGGAAACATGGAAAACAAGAGCGTTGTGATCTGAGATGTGCGGCATAATAGGTTATACTGGATACAGGCAGGCATCGTCAGTATTGCTGGACGCGTTGAAACGGCTGGAATACCGCGGGTATGACTCCGCCGGCATTGCAGTGATGACCCCCAATCTGGAGGTCCACAAGAAAAAGGGCAAGATCGAGGAACTGCGTAAGATCCTGCCGGAGGTCAAGGGCAACGTAGGGATCGGCCATACCCGGTGGGCGTCGTGCGGCAAACCGTCCGATGAGAACGCCCACCCGTTCCGGGACTGTTCGAAGGGAATCGCCGTGGTGCACAACGGCATCATCGAGAACTACATGTCATTGAAGAAGACCCTCGAAGCCGAGGGGCACAAGTTCTCTTCCCAGACCGATACCGAGGTCATCGTCCACCTGCTCGAGAAGTACTATGTGGACGATATGCACGAGGCGTTGCAGAAGACCGTGGCGACCATCAAAGGAACATATGCCATTGCCGCGGTCAAGGAGGGCAGCAATGAGATCGTCGCCGCCCGCAAGGAGAATCCGATGGTCATCGGATTGGGGGTAGGGGAGAATCTGATATCGTCGGACGTGACAGCGCTTCTGCCATACACCAGCAAGGTACTGTACATCATGGACGGGGAGACCGTCAGGATCACTCCGGAAAAGGTCCTGGTGTTCGACACGAACGGTACTCTGGTGGACAGGGAGGAAGAGATCGTCTCATGGAGCCCCGAGGACGCCCAGAAGGGCGGATTCGAGCATTTCATGCTGAAGGAGATCTTCGAGGAACCGCTGGCCATCCACAATTCCATCCTGGGGGCGCAGGAGCTCATCGAGGGCGAACTGCTTCCCAACGTCAGTTTCAACTCCATCAAGATCGTCGGATGCGGCACGTCGTTCAACGCCGCCATGGTGGGCAAATACATCATGGAGGAGTTCGCCAAGATCCCGACAACGCTGGAGCTGGCATCAGAATACCGTTACTCGCCCGGGGCGTTGGAGACCCCCCTGGTGATCCTGATATCGCAGAGCGGCGAGACGGCCGACACCTTGGCCGCAGCACGTGAGGCCCGTCGCCGTGGATGCAGAACGCTCGGGGTCACCAACGTGGTGGGAAGCTCGTTGACGCGTGAGGTGGACGAGGTGTTCTATACCCATGCCGGACCGGAGATCGGGGTCGCCGCGACCAAGAGCTACATCACGCAGCTGATCGCGATGTACATCATCGGCATACGCATCGGATACGCCAAGCGGGCCCTCAGCTACGACGCCATGTGGAACGCCCTGTCCGGTCTGAGATCGGCCCCCTCGGTGGTCCAATCGGTCCTCGACAGAGCGTCGGAGATAGAGCAGACCGCAGAATTCATCAAGGACGCCCGAGACATGTTCTTCATCGGAAGGAACATCAACTACCCGACCATGCTGGAAGGGGCGCTGAAGATGAAAGAGATATCCTACATCCATGCCGAGGGGTTCGCCGCCGGCGAACTGAAGCATGGACCTCTGGCGCTGATCGACTCGAAGACGCCGATCATCGCGGTGGCCCTCTCTAAGGACCACACCTACGACAAGATGATGGCGAACATATCGGAAGTGGCGGCCAGGGACTCGCCCGTGGTCTCGATCGGACTTGAGAACGACCACGAACTGGCTCAGATATCCGATCGGATGATCACGGTGCCGACCACGCCCTCGGTGTTCTCGCCGATCCCGGTGACCATCGTGCTGCAATTGCTCTCCTACTATGTGGCCAAGAAGAGGAACTGCGATATCGACAAACCGAAGAACCTGGCGAAGAGTGTCACGATCGAGTGATCAGCCCAGTCTTTCGGGGCAGTTCTCCCTGCGGGAACACCCAACGCACTTTCCGACCCGGTGGTGGTTGCGGTGCACCTCACCGCTCTTCATCAGCCCCCGCATCTCCGCCAATTTGCCCAGCAGAAGGCTTTCCAGTTCGTCGTCGAACTCGATCTCGTGCTCGACGTCCCCGTACTTCAGGATGCCGCGGGACACCCGCTTACCGTTCTCGTCGCTTAGCAGCAGGCAATAGGCCCCGATCTGAAGTATGTGCGAGAATAGCGGGCCTCGAGGCTGTCGGCCGGTCTTCAGGTCGACCGGGATCAGCTCGTTGTCCACCATCAGTATGTAGTCTGGACGGCCGGTGAGCTTGTACTTTTCCGAGATCAAGAGCCTCTGATCGTCCGTACCGACGTAAAGCACCTTGCCGTCCACGTTGACCTTGGCGCGCTTCTTCTTGGCCAGGCTCTCTGCCATCAGAGAATAGTACAGGGCTGAGCTGGCCCCCATGAGCCATATCAGGGCAAGCACCTCGAATACCGAGGCCATCTCCTGATTGAACTGAAGAAGGGTAACGGCGTTCAGGGCCACCACCATTGCGACTATGCCAGCGACCGCGATCTGCCTTTCCCTGCGGATAACCCCAGCGGCTTTGGCCGAAACACTGTGTATGAGTATCAGAACGGCAGCGACCCAGAAGACCGAAAGGAGGGTCAGCAGCCAATGCCAGCCGGTAAGGGTCCGGGACTGCGTCAGCAGAAACCCGACGATGGCCATTAGGGTTGATACCGCCGAGAACCACAGCACCGCCCGCTCCCAGGAACCGGCCTTTTTCTCGCTGACCATGATGGTCATCAGGTCATCTGAGATGTTTTCGTGGTTCCTTGTGCCCTGTTTCAGGCTTTCCGAGCTTGCCTGGCCTGACCTGCCCTGCCACCAGCTGAGGGGGCAATAGCCGAAGCGCTCCAGGTCACTAGCAGAAATGAACTCGGGGTCCACGGGTCAAATGAAGCGCTGTGTGTATTTGGCGCTTACCATCTGGTTAAGGCATCTTGCAAATCAGGTTGGTGATGGAAGCGTCAGAGATGTAGATGCCCTCGGGCGGGGTTATCTCGTCCACGAACCCGAACCAATAGATGACCACTCCCTGTCCGAAAAGTTCCAGGTACGGTTCCAGTTGCTTCTTCATGTTCTTGTTGACTTCCACCCGGTCACCGAAGGTCGCCTTGGACTCGATCCATTTGACCTCCCATCCGTTGACCCTGATGGGTTTGTCGAGAAGGCAGTCAGGGGTCTTCGGGTATTCCCCCCGCAGGTCCTTCTCGGTCCGGTAAGAGATATTCTGGCCGTCCAACCAGCACTGCAACTTCTCTTCGCCCCAGGTCCCCCGCTTGTATTGCTTCTCCGTGGCCCAAGGAGAATAGACGAGGTCTTCCTCGGTGATCTCTTTGATCTGCTGTTTGAGGGACTCGTCAGAGATTGTGTCCACGCTGCGCACCATGTTCCAGAACTGTTTCTTGGACCGGCCGCTCACCTGATAGATCATCAGACCGGTCAAGATCGGAGGGAAGTTCCATTTCCTTGCAACCTCCAGCAAGGTCAATCCATGGTTCCAGTCGTTGACCAACTTTTGCGCGTTCCTCTGGACCTTGTAGAAGCTTTTAGTGGTCTCTCGGACCGTCCTTTGGGTAAAAATGACATCCAAGAGCTCGAGGTCAAGACCGAGTTCCTGGGAGAGCTTGGTGATGTCTGCCGGCTCATTCAGTCGGTCATAGATCACCTTGAAATCGTTGTGCTTCATTAGTTCACGCTTGTCATTGCTTCGTACAAGGGATTTAATATATAAATCTATTGTAAATTAGATTAATAATGAGAACATCTGGATAGGGTAAGAAACGGCCATTTTAGGGCGGTCGTGCTGGTGCCTGATTTGCCCCACCATGTATTCGATACATTCATTATAATTGAATGCCTTTCGTAATCCATAGTCCAGTTCAATATCTGGGCAATTAGAGATGGGAGACTTAGATTATGGCAGTATTACCGTACATGGCGAACCCGGTCGGCCCTCCGTGGCTTCCCGCAAGCGTCGCCGAGGCAAGAAAGCTAGCTTACTGGGCCCAAATAATCGCTGGAGTCCTGGGCGTCCTGTTGATCATTGCAGGCATCGTCAACCTGGTGGTATGGGATAGAGGCTTAGGGATAATTTACCTCATCGACGCGATCATCGCCTTGGCGTTCGCCGTCCTGCTGAAGGGAATGCTGTTCGACATCATAGACCAGGGCAAGTTCAAGGAGGCGAGCGACCGCATGCTGATCTTGGGGATCATCGGACTGTTCGCCTCGGTGATCCCGGGCATACTGCTCATTCTAGGATATGTCCGGATGCAGGAGGTATTCCAGCCACAGTACCAGCAATACCAACCGCAGAATGCCACCGTCGCCCCGCCCCAACAGGTACCGCAGCAACAGGCACCAGGCCAATACCAACAGGCCTATCAGCAGCCTGCCCCGCAGCCGGCACCGCAGCAATATGACCAGATGCAGACCCTCAGGGAAGGGATAAAGCAGGACCAGGCAGCGGCAGAGCAGAAGAAGAAGGATCAAAAGACCGAGATGATCAAGTGCAGCAAGTGCGGCGTTCAATACCCGTCCTTCATGCACGCGTGCCCTAACTGCAACGAGCCGAAGTCGAAGTAATGAGAACCCTTTCACCACCTCCTAGGTGGTGTCATCCCTTTTCTTTTCGAACTCCTTGATATCGAAGAGGACCTCGCCCCGCTTCAATATCAAAACGATGCGATGATATGGGATCTCGCTGTCGGCGGTCATGAAGAACGAACGTCCGAGCGTTACGATCTCCTTTGCCGGTATGGTCAGAACGTCGCCCGGGGCCCCGCGGTGAACATAGGTTATCAAGACCCCGTCCAGACTGCCGTCCTTCCATTTCAATCGGTTCAGGATCTCCCTTGGATAAGGCACCATGATCAATCAGATGCTCATGGCAAAAGCTTTTTCTGGAACACACTGCCTGCATTCCTCCATGGACGTCAGGTCGATCACGGGCAACTTCGTCGATGTGGTCTCGGGCAAGATATTCCCGGCAAAGTTGTCCTATGCGGACGGTAAGGTACTGGCAATAGAAAAACTGGACTCAGCCGAGTCCCGGTTCATACTGCCCGGATTCATCGATGCCCATATACACATCGAGTCCTCGCAGCTCGTCCCTTCGCGTTTCGCGGAGGCGGCTGTTCCACACGGTACCACCGCCACGGTCTCGGACCCGCATGAGATCGCCAACGTGATGGGCATGGAAGGCATCCAGTACATGGTCAGCGATTCCGGGTCGGTGCCCATGCGCATCTTCTTCACCGCACCTTCCTGCGTCCCGGCGACCCCCTTCGAGACGGCCGGCGCCAGGATAGACACGGAGCAGATAGAGAGACTGCTGGGAATGAAACAGTTCGTGGCACTGGGAGAGGTCATGAATTACATGGGTGCGATACGCGAGGAACCGGAGGTGATGGGCAAGATCAAGGCTGCCCACGCCCTCTGGAAGCCCATCGACGGGCACAGCCCGGGGCTCGTGGGGCCTGACCTGGTCAAGTACATCAACGCCGGTATCAGGACGGACCATGAATGCCTTACCGCGGACGAGGCGGAGGAGAAGTTCCACCTGGGAATGTGGGTGATGGTCCGGGAAGGCAGCACGGAAAAGAACATGCGGGACCTGATGCCCTTCGCAAAGGCCAATGAGTGCTTCCTCGTCTCCGATGACCTCCGGGCGACCGATCTGATGAAAGGTCATGTGGACCTGCTGCTCCGCAAGGCCATTTCCATGGGCATGGACCCTATCCACGCCATCCGGGCGGTCACTGCCTGGCCGGCATGGCACTATTATCTGCCAGGCGGAGTCCTCAGCGTGGGAAAGCCTGCCGATTTCGTGATCGTGGACGACCTCAAGGACTTCAAGGTGAGGGAGGTGCACATCGCCGGGGAACTGGTGGCGAAGGACGGTAAAGCGCTGTTCGACGTGATCCCGTTGAAGGCCCCGCTGGCCATTCTCAAGCAGGACAGGAAACCGGTGGAGTTCGAGATCCCCACCTCTGGTCCGAGCGCAAGAGTAAGGGTCATACGGGTGATACCGGAGGAGATCGAGAGCCGGGCAGAGACCGCTTTCCTCAAGGTGATCGATGACATCGTAATTCCTGACGCCTCCAGAGGGATCAACCTGATCGCCGTGGTGAACCGGTATCGCGAGGCGCCGGTCTCGGTAGCGTTCGTTTCCGGATTTGACCTTAAACGGGGGGCCATGGCGTCGACGGTGGCCCACGATTCTCACAACATCATTGCGGTCGGGGCGGACCCGGTCTCTCTGGCGGAGGTGGTGAACCGGGTCTCCGAGCAGGGAGGTTACTACATCACCGACGGAGAGAGGAACGAGTCCATGCGCCTTCCGGTCGCCGGCCTGATGAGCACCGATCCATGCCATTCGGTGGCGGAGGAAGAGATCAGGGCGGTCAATATGGCCCGGTCCATGGGCTGCAACCTGGCGGCGCCGTTCATGACCTTGTCATTCCAGGCATTGCTAGTGGTGCCGGAGCTCAAGCTGTCCGACAAGGGGCTGTTCGACAGCCACCGCATGGAGTTCGTGGACGTTGTGCTCGATGGATGACCCCCGCCGGCGTGTGGTGCCGCCATGGAATTCGTTGAACCAGGACTGGATGGGACTGCCCGCCCCAAGAACGGCGGTCGCCCGTCATCCAATGGTCTGTTTCATCCGCCATTTTCCCTTGGGTACGATGATCTCGAACCTGGCGCCCCCGCCGGGGGTCCCGTTCTCCTTGATGCCCATGCCGGTGATGCCGAGGATCTGCATACCGAGATAGAGCCCGAGCCCGGAGTCCCTTCCGTATCCTTTGATGAATATCTTCTCCTTCTCTCCGGCGCCGACCCCCATTCCGTCATCCTCGTAGACAATGGAACAGGCATCCCCCGCCAGGTCCACGGTCAGCCTGACCTTGGAGACCTTCGCCCCGTGACGGTTGGTGTTGTCGAGCAGAATGTAGAAGAGCCTTTCAAGCATGGGGTCGGCGTACACCTCCAGAGAACCCGTCGTCACCGCATACTCGACGCCCTGCTCGGCGCACAGGACCTTGGCCCTCTGGAATGTCCGTTCGACATTCTGCCATTCAGGCGAGAGGACCCCTATCTTCTCATAATCCCTGGTGAAGTTTATGAGATGCTCGATCGCGGCCGTTGCCTCCATCATCCTCTTGAGGTATTCGCTTGATTGCGATGGGTCCTGCGCCTTCTCCTTGAGCAGCTGCCCGTATCCCCTGATGACCGTGATCCGATTCAGGATGTCATGCCTCGTGATCCCGTAGAGCACGTTGAGCTTGGAATTCGAGGAGGCAAGCGCTTCCTCCGTCCTTCTGACCGAGGTGATGTCCCGGAGGATGAGAAGGCGGCCGAGCCGCTTGTCCTCCACATTCACCGCCGAATTCATGACCTCTAGCCTGAGCGGAGAGCCGTCGGATGCCGCCGTCTCGACGACCCATAACCCTTCGCGTTCAGGGCCCAACGATGCATGGACTTCGGGCATGACCTCCGCGATCATCCGGCCGAGAGGGAACCGTCCGTCGTTATGGACAAACCTCTCCGCGGCGGAGTTCAGGTATGTCACGCGGCCCTCCTGATCGATCATGACCGCCCCGTCCTGCATGATATCGGCGATGGAGTTGAGGACCAGGGGGGTGGCGTAGAAAAGGCCGTACCGGTAGACCGCCAGATACAGGGTCACGCCGCTGAAGATGAACGCGGATATCATGGCATCGACGATCGGCACGGAGATCAGGCGGCCGAGGCTCAGCATGATCACGGCCGTAGGGATCACGGCCGATATGAGGATCAAGCCCACCTGTGCCCTCTGCAACTTCGGGCATCGGATGAAGGCGATGACCGCCACGCTGATCGCGGCCATCTCGAGGATGAGCGAATAGATGATATGGATGTAGTACACCGGACCTTTGACCGTGAATATCTGGCCGCTGACGGGATCGAGGTGGACCTCCTGATAGAACAAATGAAGGTAACTGTTCGTCCATACCATCAGGACGACGAACGCCGGCACGGCGCAGGCGATGGCCAGGTTCCGTCTGGTCAAGAGGTCCTCCCTTCCGGCATATCTCACCACGATGACAAGGTAAAGGACCGGAATGCCCGCGATGCTGATGTACTCAACGTCGTTGCACAGGAGCTTGGCCGATAGCCCGTCCACGAGCCTCTCGCACATGTAGGTGACAGCGAGGATAAGGACCAGAAGAGATAATGTAATGAAATTGGACCTGAACTGCCTGGTACCCCGTTTCCAGAAAAGAAACGCCAGGCATGCCGCCATCACCGCCATGGCGGTATCGAGTAACATCGGGGCCAATAACTCGGTCATGCAACGAAATTGATTTTTCTATTCGTATTTATGTGATGGGGCACCATTCCTTCGAACGATAACGTGTTCCCATGAGCCTATCATTTCATCTGGCTCAAGCGCTGCTCGTTCATCAGCGGTCGTACGGACTTGAACATGTCGAAGGATCGATTTGTTCGGACGCCCTATGTCATCGTCATCCGGTTACCGGAGGCGCGATGATGTTCCTTGCATGAACGCGCATCGCCCTGACCTCTCGTCGGCAAACCTTTTCACCGTGGACGGTCATCGGGGGTGGACGCTGGCCCATAGGCGGCGGTGGCGTCGGGGCGAAGTCGCATGGAAAAGGTGGAGAGCTTCCGGTGCAAATTGGTGACCTGGGACGAGATCGCGCAGTGGACCGAGTCAGTGGCCAGGAAGATCACTGAGACCGGTTTCCATCCCACTGTGGTCATAGGACTGACCCGCGGAGGTTGGGTCCCGGCGAGACTGATCTGTGACCATCTCAAGGTGAAAAAGCTTTACGCGGTCAAGACCGAGCACTGGGGTGTCACGGCCAATCAGGACGGCAAGGCGCTGCTCACCCAGGAACTGAGCATCGACATCGCCAATGACAACGTTCTGATAGTGGACGACATCACCGACACCGGGGAGAGCCTGATCCTGGCATTGGGCCACCTGATGAAGATGAAGCCTCGGGAACTGAAGAGCTCCACCCTGCTGCACATCGCCCATTCCAAGATCCAACCGGACTTCTTCTGCGTCCACGTCCCCAAGGAGGAATGGACCTGGTTCATCTTCCCCTGGAACCTGCATGAGGACCTCAGGACCATCCTGCCCAAGACGCTCACGGTCCCCCGGGATGAGAAGGGAGTGCAACTGGCCTTCAAGGAGCAGTTCTCCGTCGACGTCCCGATTGAACTGGTGCGGGAAACGCTGCAGGAACTGTGCGCAGAAGGTCTGGTCCGGCAGGAAGGGAGCTCCTGGATCAAGGCCAACTGAGCGCGGACGAGGGTCAGAGCTCGATGAATACCTCTTCCCCTTCGAGCGTGAGCGGATAGGTCTGGAGCTTCTTCGCCTGCGCATTTCGCACCACATCCCCTGTCCTGACATCGAATTCCGCACCGTGCATCTTGCACCGGACCAGATTCCCTTCTTTCTTTCCTTTGGAGAGATCATAACCCATATGGGAGCAGCGTCCCTCCATGGCGAAGGGCTTTCCATCCATCAGACCGATGACGATCGACTTGCCTTCCACCTCGACCTTGGTCAGTGTCTCTTCCGAAAGATCCGTGAGGGTAGCTATCTTGAAGCGCGCCATGTTCGGAAATATCGATGGCGGGAGGGCATAATCCTTTCTATGGAAAAGGGACGGGCAACCCCCCGACCGATAGTGACTATAAATCGTCGGAATGTTGTTACTTCAAACATGTTGGAGAACCTCAGGAGGAGCCTGGAGGCGGCACCCATCGTGAAGATGGGAGACTACAATTACTTCGTTCACCCGGTCACCGACGGCATACCGTTCATGGAGGCGGCAGTGATGAAGGAGATCATCGACCGGATCCAGAACGTGGGGGATTTCGATTGCGATTACATCGTCGCACCAGAGGCCATGGGCATACCGCTGGCCGTACCGTTGACGCTGAGGACCGGCATCCCTTACAACGTGGTTAGGAAAAGACGGTACGGGCTTCCAGGAGAGGTGAGCGTCCACCAGGTCACCGGATATTCGGAGAAGGAGCTCTATATTAACGGCCTCCGGTCGGGGGACCGGGTGGTCATCGTGGATGACGTCATCTCCACCGGAGGAACGATGCGCGCCCTGGTCCAGGCCCTTCAGAACATGGGCGTGAGGATCGTCGACATCATCGTGGTGGTCGAGAAAGGCGACCGTAAGGAAGCGCTCGAGGCAGAGCTGCACATAAAGATAAAGACCTTGGTCAAGGTCGAGGTCAGGGACGGAAAGCTGGCCGTCCTGAACTGACCTTCGTTTCTGCCTTACTTGATCAGTCTTCTCTTCATCATGAACACTGCCGCCAAGGTCAATATCAGTGCCAGCACGGCGATGTACGCCATGCTTATCACGCTGTTGATGGTGAACATGTTCAGGCAAAGGTCCCTGGTCAGCGTGGTCACGTGCGTCAACGGCAGCGCGTAGGCGCCGGCGGCGGCCCACGACGGCAGCAGCGATAAGGGGAAGAATGTCCCGCTGAGCAGGAACATGGGCGTGATGAACAGGAAGAACGGATAGTTGTAGGAGTCGATGTTAGGGACGATGGCCGTGAATATCAATGCCATTGATGAGAACATGAGCCCGCCGAAGAAGGCGATGAACGGGATGAGCAGCAGCCCGGGGAAGCTCGCCGCTCCCACGACCACGATCACCAGGAGCACGATGCTCGCGTTTATCATGGCCTTGGTGGCGCCCCACAGCACCTCCCCTACCATGACGTCCTCGATCGAAAGGGGGGTCGCGATCATGGCGTCGAAGGTCTTCTGATAGTGCATACGGACGAACGAGCCGTAGGTACATTCGTAGAACGAGTTGTTCATGATCGAAATGGCGACCAGTCCGGGCGCCAGGAATGCCACGTAGCTTATCTGCCGACCCTCGTAAGGAGGCAGCGTCACCGCCGCACCGAAGCTGAAGCCCATTGCCAGCAGGTACAGCACCGGTTCGATGAAGGGAGGCAGGAAGTTCGTCTTCCAGGTCTTGAGGAAGACGTCCTTGTTCCTCCTCCAGGCTTCCCAGGAACGCCAGCTGATGTTCCTGACGAGGCTCACTCTATCAGCCCCCTGCCGGTCAGTTTGAGGAATACGTCCTCCAGTGTGGCGTTCCGGATGATGCTCCGGTCGAGCGACACTTTCCCCTTGATCTGGGCGAGCACGGCGGCGCTGTCATTGGTGTAGACGAATATCCGGTCCGCGTACCGTTCATAGTTCCAGCCATTGTCCTTGACCAACTGGATAAGCTCGTCCGAGGGCGGGATCATCTCCAGCACCTGGGAGCTGACGTGCTTGTCGATCAGATCGCGCGGGTTTCCCTCGGCCACGATCTTCCCCTTGTCCATTATGATGAGGCGGTCGCAGAGCTGTTCCGCCTCGTCCATGTAATGCGTGGTCAGCAGGACCGTCACCTTCCGCTTCCTGAGCTCCCTCACGCGCTCCCAGATGAGATGCCTTGCCTGTGGGTCCAGACCGGTGGTGGGTTCGTCGAGTATCAGTATCCGGGGGTCGTTGATCAAGGCACGGGCTATGATCAGCCGCCGCTTCAGCCCGCCCGAGAGCTCGTCGATCTTGGAATCGCGCTTGTCCTTGAGCTGCATGAACTCGATCAGCTCGTCGGCCCGTTTAGAGGCCACCTCCGGATCGACCTGGAAATACCTGGCATAGACGGTAAGGTTCTTGTGCACGGTGAAATCCACGTCCAGGTTGTTCTCCTGCGGCACCACTCCGATCAATGCCTTTATCTCCCGCTGGTGGTCCTCCTCCACGTCCATCCCCAGGACGTTGAGCGTACCGGACGTCAGAGGTGAGACGCAGTAGATCATGCGCATGGTGGTGCTCTTCCCCGCACCGTTGGGGCCGAGGAAGCCGAAGCATTCGCCTTCCTCGATGGAGAAATTGATGCCCTTTACCGCGGTCAGTTCCTCGAAGTCCTTGCGCAGGTTGATGGCATTTATCACCGTGGTCATGGCAACACCGATGAATGCAGCCGAACTCATATAAACCGTTCTCTAGGTGAACGCTGACTGTAATGGGCTGGATAACGGGAAAGGGAATCCGTACCCATGTCGTGGACCCCGGGCTCCTGCTGATGGTCTTGTACTGCACCTGTGCCGGAGCGGCGCTGGGCACCCTCACCGGCATCGCCCCGGGAATACACGTGAACACTCTGGCCCTGATCATGCTGGTCTCCTATCCGGGGATCGCCGGTTTCACGGGCCTGATCTGCGGCATATTTGGGATTGGCGTCGACCACGTTCCGTTGTTGGTCTGCTGCATGATCGTTTCGGCCTCTGTCGTCCATTCTTTCGTTGACTTCATACCCTCGGTCTTCCTGGGAGCGCCTGACCAGGAGACCGTTCTATCGATCCTGCCCGGGCACCGGCTCCTCCTTTCGGGAAAGGGTCTTGAGGCGATCGCCTGCGCCGCAAAGGGAAGCCTTGCCGGCGCTTCGGTCGCGGTGATCCTCGTCTACCCGTTGTTCATCCTGATGTCCGGTCCGATCGACCTCTACGGCCGTTTCGAACCGCTCATCCCTGGTGTCCTTGTCGTCGTAATGGTGATGCTGGTGATGGCGGAGCAGGATGACCGGCGGATCACCACGTCTATCGACGCCCGCCATGGTTCGGTGAGAAGGCTGGAACGGATCAGCGTCCCGCACCTGGTCCCCAGGGATGGTGAACCGGTCACGGCCTGGGGAAGGCTGGAACGGACCTCTCGCAAACGGTTCATGCTCCACTCATCGCAAGGGAAATGGACGGTGCTCGCCAGAGCGGGCACCGTGGCCGGCACCGCGGAGGTGAGCGGCGTCTGGAGGGTCAGGCGGAACCGATGCCGCAAGAAGATATCTGCTCTCCTGCTCCTTCTCTCGTCAGGGCTCCTGGGATTCCTGGCACTCAACGCGAGACTGCCAATGACCGGTCTCTGGGACGGCATCGACGGCAATATGCTGTTTCCTCTGCTCACCGGACTCTTCGGTCTGCCCACGCTGCTGTCTTCGATCTCGTCCGGACGGATCCCGGAACAGGAAGCATCGGTCAGCCACGATCTCGAGACCAGGGCTGCCATCGGCGGAGCTCTGGCCGGCGGTTTCGTGGGATGGGTTCCGGGAGTGACGTCGACCACCGGCACGATGATCGGCTCCATGGCCGACCCGGACCGGGACGGGGACGATGAACGGCCTGCCCGCCGGTTCATCACCATGGTATCCTCGGTCGGCACCGCCGCGGCGGTGTTCGGGATCGTCGCACTGGCGGTGACTGGAAAGGGAAGGACCGGTGCCTTGCTGGTGGTGAAGCAGATGCTCGGTGCCGAAGGCGTGACCGCGCTGTCATCGGCCACTTCAGCCGAGACGATCATGCTGCTGGTGTCTGTGCTCGCCTCCGCCTTGGTCGGCTACCTGATCACCATACGCCTGGGCAACATATTTGCCGCTAGGATCGGCAGCATCGACCTCCACCGGTTGACGCAGGCCATCATCATCTCCCTGATCATTCTGGTCTTTCTGATGAGCGGGATACCGGGTCTGTTCCTGCTTCTTGCCTCTACGCTGCTGGGCCTGATCCCGCCCCGCATCGGCACCAACCGGGTGCATCTGACCGGCTGCCTGCTGTTCCCGATCACCCTTTTCTTCTTCGGCATGGAATCTCCCTTTGCCGCGTTCCTTGGAGGTCTGCTGTGACCGAGGCGATCTACCATGCCGGGATGGCGTTCTCGGTATCCGGATCCGTGCTGAAGCTGACCGGGATGCCTCTCTCCTGGGCGTTCGTGGCGGTGCTGGCCTCCCTGATGGTCGATCTGGACCGGACGGTCTCGCCGGCGAAAGGGTACGACCGGTTCCTTCACTCCCCCTGCATCGCCCTGGCCCTTCCGATATCAGCCGTCATCGCCGGACTCGCCGGCGAATGGGAGATACTGTTCCTCCCCTCCCTCGGCGCCCTCTGCCACATATTCCTGGACGGTCTGTCCGGTGAAGAGATCTGCATGGTCGACGGCCGGCTCCGTCTCGTATCGTTCCAGTTCCGCTGGCGCGATCCCCACAGGGCGCGGTGGGTCTGTCGCGCCGGTATCGCGTGCTGCCCCCTGCTCCTCTTCGTTTGAGAACAGCATTCGCATCGTCGCGATGTCATACCCGAACGGCACCAGCAGCTCCGATGCTGCCCGCAGCGAGAGTTCCACATACTTCTCCGGGTCGTATGTCTCATCGCCGTCCAGGAACTTCGCCACCTTGACCCGCTCCTCGCCGGCCAGCACGACATACTCGATCGCCTCCCCGGGCGGCACCGAGAAGCCGTTGCGCTTCATCTGCTGCAATGCCTCGAACGACTCATTGTGCTGCGTGTACTCCTCCAGCTCCTTGGAGACGCTCTTCCTTATCACCAGCTTGTCCAGGGGCACGGAGCCGGAGCGCAGCGTCTCGACGTACCCGCCGACGATGTCCAGCACTTCCGGTATCGCTTCCCGGAACTCCCTTGAGTCCTTGCACTTGGCCAACCGGTCGAGCATCGCCTGCTGCAGCTCCCGCACGATGGTGGTGGTGTCATGCTTCCTCAGCGCGATGCCGCGGATCTTGACCTCGCCGCTCTCGAACACCCCGTAATAACGGTTCAGCGCTCCCACGCCGGTGGTGATGTTCGGCAGGAAGACGATCCAGTTGTAGATGCCGTCCAGCACCAGCGGTATCTTCTCGATCTTCTTCACGTCGGTGGCGAACGCCTCGGTGTCCCCGTCCCCCTGGAGCCAGAGCGAGTCCACGATGCCATGCAGAACGCGGAAGCCGCGCTGCTCCGCCAGTGCCGACGTCCGCAGCAGTATCTCCCTGCCAAAGGCGTTGATGGCCTCGTGGCACTCGATCCGCCCGAAGCGGGCGTTACGGTAGCCGGTGTATCCGAAGCAGGTCACCAGCAGCCATTTCAGCGCCTTGGCCAGGGAATCGTACTTCTTGGCATTCCGGGACCCGCTCTTGGCCAGTTTCTTCAGCGCCAGCCGGCGGTGGACGATCGGGCCGAGCACCCGCGGAAGCAGCCCCGGCCCCCTCTCGCATATGCGGTAGCCTATCTCCGGGACGATCAGCCTGGAATCGGGGCAGCAGTCGCACTGCAGCGTCTCCGGGGAGATGTTGTGGACCACCATGATGCTGGGATAGAGCGATGCGAAATCGAACTCCGCCACCCGGTCGTGGATGCCCACCTTCGGCTCGTAGATGAAACCGCCCCGGTCCGATACGATCAGCTCGCCGGCGGTCTTGAAGTTCTCCGGCAGGTTCTTCTTCCAGAGCACCAGCGTCCCGCATCGCACCGCCTCGTTCACCTGCATCGAGCTGATCGCCGTGCCGGGTGAGAGCCGGGACATCTCCTGCAGGGATATCCGGGACATCCTGGTCATGTCGATCAGCCCGTAAAGTCCGCCCTCCTCGAAGGTGAACGAGCTGTCGGCGTCGATGTGTATCCGTCCGCGCAGCTTCTGCGCCGGCGGCTTGTAGACGATGCGGCCGTAGGTGAAGTAGCTCTTGCCCTTGGCGTTCCGCACTCCCTTCTCACGGCCGAGGTCGAACTCCATTCCCAGCTTCTCCGCCCGGTGCGAGAGGTAGGGCAGGTAGAAGCTGTCGCCGTTCTGCGTCAGGATGATGTCCGGGTCCTTACGGCGGACCAGCTCCAGGACGCCTTGGAGCACGTCCTCCTCAGTGCCGTCGACCTCATCCCCGCCCAGTGAGGCGGAGCGCAGAGGGTCCTCATAGGTCGGGATGTGGTTCCGGGCGTTGACCTTGATGTCCAGGCGCATGACCTTCAGGTTCGGTATGGGATAGTCCAGCCGGTAGGGCTGGTCCAGGTGATGGTACCGCTCGCCGGTGTCCAGCAGGCCCATGGGGAATATTCCGTGCGCCAGATAGTATCGGTGGTCCATGCGGAAGTCGACGTTGAAAAGTCTGTAGTCCCGGTACAGGCCCCAGCGGTCTATCATCTTGGCCGTAGGCATAAGCGAAAGGTAGCAGTCCGGCACGATCTTCACCACGTCCCGTTTCTTCTCCCCGAGCCAGGTCCGGTGCTTCTCCACCGTCTGCTCGCCGATGCCGGCGATGCTCAGGCCGGAGCGCAGCTCGGCCAGCTTCCCCTCCGGGGCCCATACGTAGAACGCCGGGCGGAACTTCCTGTCCACGATCTTCCGGACGCCCTTGGCCGTCCACAGCCACAGGACCATCGAATCGTCCTTGGTGTCGGCATAGCAGTCGATGATCCAGCCCCTCATCGGACATCGCCCTTGCGCAGCGCCAGGATCTCCTTCTCCTGCTCCAGCAGTATCGACAGGATGGCGCTCTCGAAGGGGTCGGTGAACGCGGCGTACGTCGCGGCGGAGGCGTGCATCCGCACCCGGTTGCAGATCGAGTCGAAGGCCACCTTATCGTCCTGCGGCAACGCCCGCCGGTAATCGGACCAGCTGTTGATCATGCCCTCCGCGTTCATGCGGTAGGTCGGCACCGTCCGCCCCGTGGTCACCACCTCCCGAACTCGTCCAACGTCGTCTGGTTGCGAGGCACCGGACGGTACAGGGTGCCAGTGTTCTCCTTCGGCAGCATGATGCGCAGCGCCTTCCCGTAGGTCTCGATGCGCACCACCCGGTCCACGCCGTCGTACAGCAACGGTCTTAGGCCCTTGCGGTAGAACATCTTGGCCAGGCCGAAGTTGGTGATGACCGTGATAAGGTCGTGCCTTTCCGTGAGCTCCCGCAACTTTTCCATCGATCTGCGCATCAGCTGGAACGACTCGGACCATTCCATGTCCTTGTCCTGGAACAGGTCCGGGAAGCACGATATGACCACCATGCCGGTGCGGATGCGCTGCACCTCCTTCTCCAGCATGTCCTCGATCAGGGTGGACAGCTGGTAGGCGGTGAAAGCGCGTGATATCGTCACCGAGGAGAGCACATCGTCCGATGACAGACGGAAACGCTTGCACACCGCGGTCAGCTCGAACGGGTTGGCGGAGTTCCCCCCATCCACCCATATCACCTCATCGTGGTTCTCGCTGACGGCGTTGACCGACATCATATTGACCATGCCGAAGACGATCCGGTCGGCGCTGTCGATCAGCGTCATGGTCCTCGGCCGAAGCCCGCCTATCAGCGCGTCGATCGGCGGTACATAGGTGCGCACCGACCGTTCGGTGCGGTCGGCATAGGGCGTGTCATGCGAAATGCCGATGTTGGCATATTCCCTCGGATCTGTCGTGCTTAGTTCCATCGGCTCTCACTGTGTACCGTTTCCGTCTTCTGAATATAAAGGCGTGAAGGGGAGAGGTGACCGAAAGTGTGGCCAGATGTCCGTCCAGCATTTGTCCTGCGGTATGGCTAGCTTATACCGTTGATTCGGAGCCCAAACCCTTATTATCCGCATGGTGCAGAATGCAGGGCATGACCCGCGCTTCAGGAAAACGCAAAAAGGAGAAAGTCCCGACGGCGGACTGGGACCCGCGACCGGCCGTAGGCGGCGAGCTGCATCAGACCGCTGGCGGAGAGCACCCCGCGCTCACCACGAACCTGGGCGTCCCGATCTCAGATAACCAGAACTCGCTTCGGGCCAACCCCCGAGGCCCCACGCTGCTGGAGGACTTCGTCCTTCGCGACAAGATCATGCATTTCGACCATGAGCGCATCCCCGAGCGCATCGTTCATGCACGGGGGACCGGCGTGCATGGATTCTTCGAACTGACCTCCTCCCTGAGGAAATACACCACCGCCAAGGTGCTCACCGAGGTGGGCGAGAAGATCCCCGTGTTCGCCCGCTTCTCCACCGTCGCCGGCGGTGCGGGATCGGTGGACACGCCCCGCGACGTGCGCGGATTCGCGGTCAAGTTCTACACGAAGGAGGGCAACTGGGACCTGGTCGGCAACAATATTCCGGTATTCTTCATCCAGGACGCCATCAAGTTCCCTGACCTCATCCATTCGGTGAAAATGGAGCCGGACCGCGGCTTTCCCCAATCGGCGACCGCGCATGACACGTTCTGGGACTTCATCTCGCTCACGCCCGAGTCGATGCACATGGTGATGTGGATCATGTCCGACCGCACGATACCGCGTTCCCTGCGGATGATGGAGGGCTTCGGCGTCCACAGCTTCCGTTTGATCGACGAGGGCGGGGAATCCACCTTCGTCAAGTTCCACTGGCGGCCCAAGCTGGGCCTGCAGTCCACGATCTGGGACGAGACGGTCAAGATCAGCGGCGCCGACCAGGACTTCCACCGCCGAGATCTGTTCGAGGCCGTCACGACGGGCGCTTTCCCCGAGTGGGAGTTTGCGGTCCAGCTCTTCACGCAGGAGGACGCGGATAAGTTCCCGTTCGATCACCTGGACGCGACCAAGCTGATCCCCGAGGAACTGGTCCCCCTGAAGGTGATCGGCCGCATGGTGCTGGACCGCTGGCCGGACAACTTCTTCGCCGAGACAGAACAGGTCGCCTACTGCGCCGCCAACGTTGTGCCGGGCATCGATTTCTCGAACGACCCGCTGCTGCAGGGCCGCCTCTTCTCCTATCTTGACACGCAGCTCTCGCGTCTAGGTTCGCCCAACTTCCACCAGATCCCGATCAACGCTCCCAAGTGTCCGCCCTCGAACCAACAGCGCGACGGGCACATGCAGATGGAACAGGCCAAGGGCCGGGTCGCCTACGAGCCCAACTCCCTGTCGGAGAGCTCGCCGCGCGAAACGTCGGCCAGGGGATTCCGCAGCGCTCGGGCTGCTGAGACCGGGGAGAAGGGCCGCATCCGGGCGGAGAGCTTCGCCGACCATTACAGCCAGGCAAGGCTGTTCTACCTGAGCCAGACCACCTACGAACAGGCGCACATCGCCTCCGCCCTGGTGTTCGAACTCTCCAAGGTCGAGCATGTCCATGTGCGGGGGGCGATGGTCGGCCACCTGCGGCATATCGACGAGAGCCTGGCCGAACGGGTCGCGGCCGGTCTCGGGCTCGAGAGGTTACCTGAAGCACCGAGGACCGCGGCCCCCGTGCAGGAGATGGAGCCTTCGCCGGCGCTGCGGACCATCGGCAACATGAAGGACACCCTCTCCGGGCGCAAGATCGGCATACTGGTCACCGATGGCTCGGACGGTGCGGTGATCAAGTCCATCGGGAAGGCGGCCGTTGATGCCGGCGCGAGCGTGAAGATCGTCGCCCCCAAGGCGGGCGGCGTGAGGCTGGCCAACGGCCCGATGCTGGCGGTCGACGGACTACTGGCCGGTACGTCTTCCGTGCTGTTCGACGCCGTCGCGGTGATCCTCTCCGAAGAGGGAGCGAAGGACCTGTCGGGGGAGGGCGCCGCCATCGATTTCGTGCGGGATGCCTATGGCCACCTCAAGGCGATCGCCGTGGACCAGGGCGGACAGGCGCTCCTGAAGAGGGCGAACGTGGGAAGGGATAAGGGCATCGTGGATGCCAAGGACGTGGATGCGTTCATCGCCCAGGCGAAGATCCGCCAATGGGACCGGGAGAGGACGGTTAGAAAGTTGGCCTGACCGACGACGGGATCATAGGCCTGTTCCGGCCTATCAAATAATCAAAGTCGATTCTTACGTCGTCGGCTATTTTATGTAAAATAGTCCTTATGACCGACGATGAGGCTGACGCTCAAGGTTCTGGACGTGACGCTGGCGATATGTCAGCTGGAGCCCGGTTCCGAGGTCGAGGAGTGGAGCGACGGTACCGGCATCTTCTCGGTGATGCGCACCGATGACGAGGTGACGGTCGTGTGCAGCGAAGACCTGGTGCCGGATGGCGCTACGTGCAGCAAGGGCTGGAAGTGCATACGGCTGATCGGCCATTTTGATTTCACCGAGGTCGGCATACTATCACAGCTGGCGCTGCCATTGGCCGGAGCCAACATTCCGATCTTTGCCATGTCCACGTACGCCACCGATTACGTTCTGGTCAAGAAGCAGGACCTGCAAAGGGCGTCCGATGCGCTCCGCATGGCCGGGCACGACATACAGTGATCGGACGAAAGTTCGTCGTCCAGCAGTTTCGGCACACCCGATGCAACCGGTAAATACTAGCGCGGCATTAGACGCGGCCAATGGAAGGGGATGCACTAGAGGTCAGGCTTTGCCCGGGAGGTCAGGGTGTGGAGCTCCATATGGGCGGGACCAAGTTCTTCTTTGATCCCCGTAGCACCCCCGACGACGGCGTCCATTGCATCTCCCACGCCCATTCGGACCACCTGCCCAGCGCCACCAAGAAGCTGGAAGGGCGGTCCATCGTCTGCTCGCCCATCACCGCGACGCTCGCCTCAAAAAGACTGAAGCGGCCGCTTGCCAAACCCATCGTCCCGTCCACCCATCCAGAGGTGGAAATGCTCAATGCCGGGCACATCGCCGGCTCCAACATGTTCCTGGTCCATGGGGAGAAGACCGTACTCTACACGGGGGACATGAGCACCAGGGACCGTTTCGGAATGGAGGGGGCGAGACCGGTCAAGACTGACATATTGATCATCGAGTCCACCTACGGGGACCCGTCATACAGCTTCCCGGCCACCGACAGGATCGCCCGGGTCATCAAGGACTGGGTGGAGGACTCGATGTCCAGCGGTTATTCTACCGCCCTTTTCGCCTATCCGCTAGGGAAATCACAGGAGCTGATCAGGATGCTGAGCGATTTCGAACCGTTCATCGAGGGCAGCGTTCTGGACTGCACCCGCCACATCGAATCGCACGGCGTGGAGTACTGTTATCGTCCTCTCGAACCTAACAGCGGATTCGACTCCCCCTGCGTGATGGTATGTTCCACCAACGCCAAGTACGGAATTACCAGCAGGATGAAGCGCAGTCAGTTGAGGACCGCCGCCGTATCGGGATGGGCGACCAGCTCGTCCTTCAAGTACCAGATGGGAGTGGATGAGGCGTTCCCCTTCTCAGACCACGCCGATTTCGAGGAGCTGATCGAGTTCGTCAAGGGCTGCGACCCGGAGGTCGTCTACACTCATCACGGTTCCGCCGATACCCTTGCGGAGGAGATCAAACGGCGCCTTGGCATCGAGGCGAAATCGCTTTTGCCGCCCCCGAAACAGCGCCGCCTGGGGGACTTCTAACCCCCAGTCATCCGGCCGACCGTTATTGATAGCGACAAGATGGGGAGCTGGTCTCAATATCGGTATTGACAACTGTCTAGCAACGCTGATAAACACTGACCCTCCTAGAGATAAATAATAAAGAGGATATTGAAAATGAGCGAGACCAGCTATAGGTCCAGCAGGGACAGGTCGTTCGATGATCTGGAATCAGTCGTACAGAGCATCGATATCATTCCTTCGATGAGCCCCAAGTTGAGCCGCATCGGTTCTTCAAGGCCGCGGAGGGACCGTAACGACATATCGGTGGTGGAGATCGGTTTCCGTAACTTCCGCAAGGGACAGCTGAACTTCCGCGAGTACGACCTCTACGAGTGATCAGCACTGTTGCTTGACCCACATCTTCGGGTACGTCCCCGCCGACATGAACACCCGGTCTGACCGGACCACATTCCCTTCCGCAGCCTTGAAGATGGATTCTGAATCCATCAGGGTGATCCCGAGCGCCACACCTTCTCCCTTTTGGGTGAACAACGCCACCGTGGCCCCTTTTGACACTCCCGGGTCCAACCGGATTATGCCGGCGGCCGCCAGGTCCGCTCCGTGACAGATCGCGTCCACCGCGCTGTCCTTGATGATTATCTTCGGCAATGGCTCCAGCAAGAGCTCGAACGGCATGACCATGGATTTCAGCTGGGAATCGTCCCGGTCCTCCTTCCAGGCCACGCAGGCATCCTTCAGTTCCTGCAGGGTGACGGAACCGTTCTCGGTCAGCGTGCCGGAACGGGTTCGTCTCAACGCTTCCATGTTGGCCCCGACACCCAGCGCTTCACCGATGTCGACCGCCAGCGTCCGGATGTAGGTGCCGGCATCGCATCCGACCCGGAACAGCACGTTCCGGCCTTCGATCTCGATCACGTTGATGTAATGGACCCGTCTAATCCGCAGCTGCCTCTTGACGGCGGCGCGGACCGGCGGCGTCTGGTAGATGTTCCCGACGAAGGTGGCTATGACCGCCAGGGCCTTCTCCCTGGGGACGTCCTTGTGGAGCTTGACGTGGCACACGTACTCCTTGTCGGAACGCAGCACCAGATCGGTGGCGCGGGTGGCCTTGCCGAGGGCGATGGGCAGCACCCCGCTCACGTGGGGGTCCAGCGTCCCGCCGTGGCCGATCCGTTTTATGCCCAGTATGTCCCGTACCCAGGCGGTGACCTGGTGGGAGGTCGGGCCCTGGACCTTGTCCAGGTCGATGACGCCGGCGGACAGCAGCTCCTCTATGGTGCGCTCGGAAGGCGCCTTCCCGGCCTTGAGCGAGCGCGGCGCCGCGTCCTTGATCAGCATTTTTGAGGCTTCCATTCCTCGACCTTCCCTATCATGATGTCCACGATCTGTTCCGGGGTCTTGTCCGCGGTGTCTATGACGACATCGTAGACATCCTCGCTCCTTATATCGATGCCATAGTAAGAAAGATACCGCACCGCTTCCGATTCCTCGCGCTCCTTCATCTCAAGCAGCGCCGTCTGCAGCTGTTGCCCCTCGCGCTCCACGACACGTCTCGCCCGGGTCTCCAGGTCGGCGGTCAGGAAGAACTTCAGGGCCGGGATGCCGTTCTTCTCCAGCATGTGTGCGACCAGACGGCCTTCGAGTATTATGTCCGGGTTGTCCCGGGAGATCTCCACCATGCGCTCGTCCAGCATCCGGTCGTAGCGCATGTCGCGTTCACACAGGGCCCCGAACTCCGCCAGGGACAGTTTGTGCTCTTTGGCCATCTCCCGGAAGATGTTCCCGGAGACCACGCTTCGGTATCCCAACCGCTTCGACAGCAGGTTGCAGACGGTGGTCTTGCCGGAGCCGATCGGACCGCTGATGGTTATCCTCATACCTTTGCTGCCCTTAGTTCCTTCAGGCGCCTCGCGAACGAGAAGTACCTGAGCGCTCTCGATAGCACCTGTCCGAAAGGAATGCTCACCAATGTGTAGACCAGCACCCACTGGGGGAACAGGTATGCCTCGTTGAAGTTGGCTACGTTCGACCAGGGTACGCTGTAGTAGAGCATTGAGACCGTGGTGCCAGGATGATACACGCCAGACAGACCGGTGACGAAGACCGAGAGCCATGCGAATATCGGGATGACGATGATCATCGATACCGGCAACAGCTTGAACTGGGTCGTGGTCTGGGCCATCGACTTCTGCATGATCTTCGGCTGCTCGGCCAGGAGCTTCTTCATCTTGAAGGAGTTGTTCTCCTTGCGCGCGTCGCGCAGTTCCTTATTGAACGCCGAGACGATCTTCTGGCTCCTTGCCTGCTCCACGTAGTCGGTGAAGAAGTGGCGTACCACGATGGTGAGCGCCGCCATCAGAAGACCGGTGATCACGAAGGTAAGGACCGGGTATGCATGATTGAAGGAGACCAGCGGGTCCAGTCCGTAGCCGACCGCGGTACCCAGAGCACTTCTCAGGGAATTATCGAACAGGATGAATATCGCCAGGACGAATATGAAGATGGTGACCATCCTCGACATCCCGCCCTTGGGCGCAGCTGCCGGTGCCGTAGAGGCGGCCGGCGTCGATGAAGCGATCTTTTCAGCCATCTTACTCCTCGCCTCCGAAGAATCCTCTCAGCACTGGATGCATCTCCATCATCTGTTCCCGGCTTATCGCCTCATAGAACTGGATCATGATACCGACCGACAGCAGCACACCGGTACCGCTGGCATTACCGACCGTACCGATCAGGTCCGCCCCTGCGGCCAGAGCTCCCACGGTCGCACCGGATATGACGGTCACTATCGGGATATAACGCTCCAGCACCCTCTTGAGCACTCTGGGATCGCGCCTGAACCCGGGTATCTGCAGTCCCGAGGACTCGATCTGCCTGGCCACGGCCTCCGGGCCCATGTTGGTGGTCTGAATCCAGAACTTGGCGAACAGTATCGAACCGAGCACCATTATGCTGAAGAACACGATCACGTGCGCTCCGATCTGCCAAGTGTTGTGCAAACCGGCCAGGCTGCCATACCTATCGGGGCTCAGCATCGGCAGAAGCCAATCACCCGCCCCCCGAGGAGTCGACAGATACCAGGCGATGCCTCCGGACGGGGTCGTGGACCCGGCATTGAAGAAGCCTAGCCACCACTGTCCGCCGATGAGCGGGATCTGTCGTAGCGTCTCGCTGTTCCAAAGAAGTAAACTGAACATGCTGACGTTCGCCAGCACGGCGGCCATCAGGATGACCGGGATGTTGGACGCATAGATCAGCTTGATCGGATAGCGGCCGCGAGCTCCCCTGGACGTGCCGTGCGCCAACGGCAGCTCGATCCTGGTGGACTCGATGTAGGCGACGAACATGAAGATCACTATCGTTCCCACTAACGCGATCATCGGATTGGGATTCTGAAGTAATATTCGTTCATATCCCCCACTTGCCAGCGACGATGCTGTACTTTCGTGAAGGATGTAAAGCGTTTTCGGTATCGTACCTACTGGCGGATTTTCCAGGCTGAGCGGGCTGGTCGATACGTACTGCTCCCAATTGAGCGTACCTGTGAATATGGCCTGCGCCACGCCTGCAGCTATGAAGAGCGAGATCCCACTTCCTATCCCCCACTTGGAGACGACCTCGTCCATGAGGAACACCAGATAGGATCCGACGAACAGCTGGATGATGATGATTATCTGAGCCATGCCATGGCCGTCGATGAACCCACCCGGGGCGAACACCGTGTTCAGCCCGCTGGTGAAATTGGTGGAAGGAACGAGGTACCCGAACACCTGCGGCACCGCTTCGACCAGGATCATGATTATGACGAGGAACTTCTGTGTGCTCTGGTATACTGCCTTGTCCTCTTTGTTCGTCAGGTCAAGCTTGATGATCTTGGCGCCGACGAACAGTTGCATGATGATCGAAGCCGTGACGATGGGTCCTATGCCCAGATGCATCAAGGAGCCTTGTGCGCCTGCCAGGATGGCCCGGTATTGGGCGAAGATGTCCAAAGTCTGTGTCTGGTCAAGACCGTAGATGAACACGTTGGTCATCACGAAATAGAAGACGAGGATCACGATGACCCATACCATCTTGGTCCTGAAGTGGACGTGGCCCTCCGGCTTTTTGACGGCCGGTAGCCTGTCCGTTATTGGCTTTAGCCCGTAAAGCCTGCTCTTCTTTTCTTCCGCCATGTGGATCACGGGAGACTTACTGCGGTAGGAGGATATGGCCGCCAGCCATTTCAACCTTCTGCTTTGCGGTCTCCGTGGCTTCCGCCACCGTGATCTCGACTGCGACCCCGATCTTGCCGGAACCGAGCAGCTTTTCGATGCCCAGCTCCGTCAGGTTAAGGGTGTACGTCTCGCCCTGCTTCTGGGCCGAGCCGTCCTTTACCAGTGTCTCGACGCCCTGGTCGATGTCGCAGACGTTCATGGTGATCTTAGCGCCCACCATGCTCTGTGGCCTCTTGAAGCCGTGGCGGCCGAAGTGGTCCGGCATATACTTCAGCATGTGCTGCGCCTTGTGCTTGTGCAATCCGGCGTTGCCCGTACCTCCGTGCTTGCCCGCTCCCCTTCCGCTCTTCTTGCCGCGGCCGTGGGTCCTGCTGCCCCTGAACTTATCGGTTCTGCTAACCATTGGAATCACCCGGTTATCCTTACATCATCCTCTCGATGATCTCGTTTATTTCCTTGCCACGATAGCCGAGGGCACCGCCGGCTTGGTATGCCCGCTTGCTTCCGCCGTATCCTTTCTTCGGAGGTGCCAGACGGAACAGTGGCTTGATGTTCTTCATGTCCGAGTACCGAACCTCGCCCTTGGTGACCGCCCGGGCGAACGAAAGGATCGAGGAGAACTCGATGTTCTCCTTGACCACCGCGTCGTCGATGGGCTTGTCGCCGTTGATGCGGCCCCTGAACTTGATCATTCTGGCCAAGGTCTCTTCCGTGACCTCGCCCCAGGTGACATAGTCCTTCACCTTGAAGAGCATGCCCTGTATGTCCGCCGTCTGCGGCAGCACCACACAGTGGTTGATCCGAGTTAGGCGGAGCATCTTCATGGTGTCCTCTATGTCCCCATTGACGCGGGAGTGCCCGCGCACCCTGATGACTGCGAATGCCATTTAATTCACGCTCCCTTCGCTTCCGCCGGGCCCGCCATCGTGTCGACGGCCGTCTGGGCGACGTGCATCTGTACCGGTCCAGAGACGATCTTGAGCCTCTTTTCCTGGTCTTCGGTGACACGCATCTCGGTGGTCTTCTTCAGCGCGTTGTAGGTTGCCTGCGCATAGTTGACGGTGGTCTTGGTGTGGCCCTTGGCATATCCCCAGGAATCCTTCACGCCGGCCAGGGTCAGGATGCTCTTGGCGACATCGCCGACGGCCAATGAGATGCCCCTCGGTGCCGGCTTGAGTATGACCTCGACGGAGCCGGACTTGCCCATGACCTCGAACGGCAGCGAGTGCGGCGTACCGCAGCCGCATTCCCACGAACCGCAGCCGCGCTTGATCTCGATGATGTTCAGCTTGGCGTTGTCGATGGCCTTCCGGATCGACGGTCCGACCTCCTTGCCCTTGCAGCGGCCGATGCCGATGAACCCGTCGCCGTTTCCGACCACGCAGGTTATCCTGAACTTGACCCTTCTTCCAGAGTCGGTCATCCTTTGCACGATGTTGACATCGATGACCTCGTCCTTGAGGTCCGGCAATAGTATGTCCACGATCTCCGCCTCACGCAGCGGTAGCTTCGTGGCTAGCGCCTGGCTCATGCTGGTGACCTCTCCTGAGAGGACCATGTGTCCGAGCCTGGTCTTTGGAACCCATTCCATCTTAAGCAGCCTCCATGCGGTTCTTGACTTCCTGTACTAGTTTCGCGACATCCTCTCCGATGTGCGCGCCGTTCAGCCGGTCCTGGGACGGAAGGATCTCCTTTCCGTGCGGGATGGCAACGCCAGCGTCCACCATGCCCTTGAGGGCTGCGAAGACCGCCGCTCCCTTTGCCGGCACCTTGAGCCCGATATCGAGCACGCACTCGGTGATGCCGTTCTTCTTGGCCCGCTTTCCGGCCATGTAGCCGGTCAGGTAGGCTGCCGGCAGGTTACCGGTGGCCTTGTTCCAGCCCAGGTCCACCAGCTCGCGCGAGTGTGCCGTGGCCAAGACCCTGTCTCCGGCCGCATCGTAGGCGATGATCTGTATGCTGGTGTGGCGCAGAGAGTTCCTTACCACTGCCCTCGGGATCCTTGCCCGCAGCAGCCTGGCCCTCTGCCTGTAATCTGTCCTGCCCTCACGCCTGCGGCGGAAGGCCACCTTATATCTCGGTCCCGTTGCCATCAGTTAGCCTCCTTGAGGTATCCCGCGGTCTTCAGGTGCATCAGGAGATTGTTCCTGCTCTTGAACATGCCGCCCTTGGCCTTCATGTAGAACTCCCTGTAGACCGCTTTGGTTATTGTCCCCTCGTCGCGGAGCTTAGCCAGCTCGACGCGGATCGGGCGGATAGTCTGTATCCACCTTCTCTTCCTTGGGGTACGGGCACCTCCGGTACCCTTCCTGCTGCCCTGTCCACGCCTGCGTCCCTTGGCCTTTTGGGCCGCCATGTATCTGGCCCTGCCACGGGAGATTCCCTTCTGAGGGAGCGCGCGGATGGTCCCGGATTCGATGGCCGTCCTTATGTCCGCCCGGGTAATGGCGTCTGCGATATCCTCGATCCTGTTCGGGTCGAGCCAGACACGCGAGTGTCCGCATTTGAGGATCTCGGCCGCCATGCGCTTTTGATTCTTCAGATCCATATCTTCACTTCCAAATTACCTGTTCAATACGCGGATCTTCAGCTGGTCCGCCTTCTCTATGATTGCCGCCCTCTTCTTCCCGCCGACGGTGCCGCCGATCTTGGCCGCCTGGGTCTTCGGGTCGATAACGTCGAGGTTCGACGGGTTGTACACCAATACCTCTATGAACCCGGAGGATGCCAGTCCACGTACCAATGCCGGTCCGCGGAATCCGATCGAGACGATGGTGGGCCTGTACTTGTAGTGCCTTCTCATCTTCGAGTGCATTCCCCTCGGTTTTCTCCACTTCTTGCCGAGCTTTGCGTACCGGAACCACTCCTGACGGAGGAACTCCGGCCTGCGCCCAGAGATCTCCGCGCGCTTCTCGAGCATGGACTTGACCTCGGCGGAGAGAACGGGCTTGATCTTGGCGATGTAAGCTCCTTTCTCCACGACCTCGGCGTCTGCCTCCTCGATGATCTCGGTCTTGGACTCCTTGGTCGCCAGAGCGGTGGACTCTTCCGGTTCCATGACCTCGATCCAGTGGTCGGCTATCTTGTCGCCGACACCCTCGAGGTCATCGACTATCTTCTGTTTCTTCTTGCTGTCCTTGAGCGCCGCCAGCAGCTCAGGCAGGTCATTGATGCCCATCTTCTCGAGCTGGGCGGTGTACTCCTCGCGGTAGTACGGTAGGTCCGCCAGCTCCTTTATTTCCTTCTTGTTCTTGGCCATTAGATAGCCCTCCCTGCCTTCTCGGTGATGTATATGCCATCCTGGAAGACCCTGGGATCGAATCCCCTGATCCTGGTGGCCCTTTCTATGTTCGCCGCGGTCTGGGAGACCTGTTCCAGGTCAGCTCCGGTCAGCAGTACTTCTGCACCTGCGACCTTGACCTTGGTCTCTCCTATGATGTTCGCGCTGCGGGGAGCCTTCTCCCCGAGGAAGTTCTCGATGGAGAACTTGTTGCCCTTCACTGCCGCCTTGATGGGGAAGTGGGAGTAGACGATCTTCATCTTGTACTCGTAGCCGATCGTGACTCCGACGATCATGTTCCTGACATGGGCGGCAAAGGTACCGACGATGGCCTTCTCGCGCACCTTCGGCATCTCGCTGCTGACGATCACATGGTTGTCGGCGATGGTTAGCTTTACCTTGGGGTGGGAAAAGTTCCTTGACAGCTGACCGTTCTTTCCCTTGAGCGCGATTATCCCGTTCTCAACGGTGACCTTCACGTCCTTAGGGATCTCGATCTTTTCCTCGATGTATCCGCTTACCGTCATCTCTTTTCCCTCAGTACACGAACGCCAGCAGCTTGCCGCCGACGCCCAATTCCTTTGCTTTCACGTGGCTGATTACGCCCTCGGTGGTCGAGACGATCAAAACGCCGAAATCCTGGGCAGGGAGGTACCTGGCCTCGAACGTCTCGAGGTCTACCTTCTTGACCGAGTAGCGCGGCTTGATGACTCCGCAGTTGTTGATCTTTCCCTGCATCTTGACCTTGAAGACACCGGCCTTACCATCTTCGACGAACTCGAACTGGTTAATGTAGCCGTTTTCTTGCATGACCTTGAGCACGCGGCCGATGAGCTTAGAGGATGGCTTTATCTGGCACTCGCTCTTTCCCACTGTCGCCGCATTCTTGATTGTTGACATTGCATCATTTAATGGGTCGTTCTGCATCTTCTCACCTCACGAGTACTTCTTAAACCCGATCTGCGGCGCGACTTCACGGAAACACTGCCTGCACAGGTGCATGCCGTACCTCCTAACTATTCCGCGCTTCCTTCCGCAGCGCGTGCAGCCTATGGTCCTGCCGAACACTTTCTTTGGCTTCGTCACTCGACCACCTCCGCTTTGTACTTCTCTTTCATGAAATTTACTGCCTCGTCCCGGGTCATCCGGTGCTCCTTCGGCAGCTTCTTCTTCATTATGCGGCGCCGGGTGATCCGCCTTCCGGGCCTCTGGATCGACACGCAGACGTCCATACCAAAGATGCCTATCTCTGGGTCATATCTCATTCCCGCGAAGTCGGTGTAGTCACTGACCCCGAAGGACAGGTTGCCTTCCTGGTCGAAGGAGTAGCGAGCGAGCCGCCCCTCCCGGATGGTGAGCGCCCGGTTCAGGAAATCATCCGCCAGCTCTCCGCGCAGCGTTACCTTGACACCGATCGGCATGCCCTCACGAACGCCCAGGTCCCTGTTGGTCACCTTGGCGAAGGTGGTCTTCGGCTTCTGCTTGGTGACCATCTCCAGGACCTTCTCGGCCTTCTGGAGACGCTCGCCGGCCTCGCCGACGCCGATGTTGACGACGATCTTCTCGATGCGCGGCTCGCGCATCACGTTCTTTTCGTCGCTCATAGTGCGCTAGCCTCCGGTAGGTTGATCTCCGGCACCTTGGCGCCGACGACGAATACGTTGTTCTTCACCGTGGTCGTCCCGTCCTTGAACTTGACCAGGTTCGGGGCCGACGAACGGGTGACGATGTACTCCTCGACCGCTTCCAGCCGGCCAGCGTGGGCACCGGCGATAACCAGGACCATGTTGCCCTTGGTCAGCTTGTAGGTCTCCAGTATCTTCTGGGACGGAATCTCCAGCTTAACGACGTCTCCGGACTTCCAGCCGTCCTTGGCCACGATGACGTTGCGTCCGTCGTGGAGGTTCAGCTGGGTCTTTCCGCCCGGCAGGGTGGTCTTCTTCTCGACGCGGCACAGCTTCCAGGCCTCTTTCCCGTTCGGGATCGAGACCAGACGCATCTTGTCGTTCTCATCGAGGACCATCCGGTAGTTCTGTCCGAGCTTCTGGATGGACACTACGTCCATCAGTCCGACCGGGAAACGGTGGTTGGTGACTACGCGCCCATCGACCTTTATCTCGCGGGCATGCAACAGCTTGACGCCTTCCGCCGCGGTGTCGGCCAGATGGAGCATGTCACGGATGATGATCATGATCGGCATGCTGACATCGATCGAGTGCGGTCCCGGGCTCGGGCTTGTGATCCACACATGGGACTTCCTTGGTACTGGCCAGCTGCGGGGAGCGGTCAGTCTCTTCATATCGTTGCTCATGAGGATGCCTCCTTCTTCTGGAGCTTGTCCTTTCTCCACTGATCTTTGAGTTCCAGCTTGGTGACCACGCAGTTAGATGCGTGTACCGAGCGGCTCTCCATCTTGGCGTCCGCCTTCTTGACGGTGACGCCTTCGATTATGATCCGGCCGCTGTCAGTCTTCACTTCAGTGACCTTTCCTTCCAGCCCCAGGATCGCCGCGTCGCCGCGTACGATCTTGACGGTGTCGCCCTTGACGACCCTGACCGAACGCCTGCCTACGTCCGCGGCCAGTTCCGTGCTGAGGTGTGAAGAGACCGTCTTCCCCTTCACATGCGTCGGGGCGTTGTACAGTGCCTTCCTCTGCTTCCTTGCTTGTTTGCTCTTTTCCATTCTACCACCTCAGATAATCGTCGAGGCCGTGGCTGCGATACGGGGCCACCTCTCGGCGGCCTCCCTGGCGACTGCACCCTTGATGTCGCTGCCCTTGGTCTCTCCTTCCTCTGTAGTAATGACGGCCGCGTTGTCCTCGAACTGAACCCATGTGCCGTCAGCGCGCCTGAACGGGCGCCTCTGCCGGACGATGACCGCGTATATGACCTGGCGCCTCATCTCTGGTGTTCCCTTCTTGACCGACGCGACGACGATGTCGCCGACGCCTGCGGACGGGTAGCGCCTTACTACGCCGTGATATCCCGGGACCGCTATGACCGAGATGGTCTTCGCGCCGGTGTTGTCGATGACAGTGAGGATCGTGCCGGTGCATACGCCTCTGGTCTGGTTGCCCGCAATTCCCTTCATGTCATTCACCTCTTCTCGATGATCACGAACGATACCGTCTTGCTGAGGGGCCTGCACTCCGCAATGCGCACCTGGTCGCCTGGCTTGACGCCTAGGCAGGCCGGGTTGTGGACTGTGTAGTGGCTGGTCCTCTTCGAGTACCTTTCGTACTTCTGGTCATACTTCAAATATTTCCTCTCGACCACTGCCGACTTGTTCATCTTGACGGAGATTACTGTCCCGTCGATGATCTGTCCCCTCACTGGCAACACGCCGTGGAAGGGGCAGTTCTTGTCGTCGCAGGTGGCCGTCGGGGCCTTAACATCAATGCCGATATCTTTAACCTCACCATTCATAAGATTCACCTCGTCTTCTTGATCCGATCTTCCGGTCGGTGCTGAATCTCTGATCCCATTACTGTGATCTTTTCGCTTCCGTATGTGAACTGGAATCCGTTGCCTTTCTTGGGGACCGTCCTCGCCTTTCCGTCGTGTTCGATCGAGAGGGTGTTCTTGCTCTCGTCCACCACGACGCCGCTCATCCTGTAACCAGGATGTGCCGACGACACGACCTCAACTTCCAGACCGATGAATTCCTGTTTCATGAAATCCCTTTTATCCATGGGACGCTCATCTGACCTCGGTCTTGAAGCCCATACTTTCCAGGGCCTCCTTGACCTTCTTCTTGTGGTCCCCCTGCAGTTCGATCTTGCCATCCTTTGCGGTGCCGCCGGCAGCGCATTTGTTTTTCAACTTCTTGGCCAGGTCGTTGATGTCGATGTCGTTGGCATCGATACCATCGATGACCGTGACCATCTTACCATATCGTCTGCTGTCGGTGTATATCTTCACCGTTTGCTGTTCACGTGCTATTTCCTCGCACATGCACAGCTCTTTGGGGAGCCCACATACGGAGCAAATTTCAGCCATTACTTCTCTTCCTCCTGCTGGACGGTGAGTATCCTGGCTATGTTGGTCCTTATCGCCCTTATCCTGCCAGGGTTGGCAGGAGCACCGCCCATCGCTGCCGTGCCCCTCTCGTGCATGAGCTCATCCTGCAACTCGCGGAGCTTAGCGCCCCGGTCGTTCTGGCTCATGGTCTTGATCTCCTTGACTCTGATCAGTGCCATCTCGATTACTCCTCCTTGGCGTCGCCCTCGGCGGGCTCCTTGGACTCTTCCATTGCGGCCCTATCAGAGGCGGAAGCTATTGCGTCCGGGATGTCGTCCTGATGGACCAGCAGTCCGGCCATCTCGGGGATCGCCGCCATTGCCTCTTCCATCGACTTGACGCTTATCTCGGCCGGCAGCCTGGCGTTCGGGTCCATGATCTCGACCTTGACCCCGATGACCCCGGGCTTCAGCTTGGCCACGGCGAATCCCTCCATGATGAACAGGTTACGGGTCTCGCCGCAATATTTGATGTAGCCTTCTTTGAACTTCTCGGTCCTGTGCCTCTCTCCAGTCAGCTTGCCGGATATGATGATGAGGCATCCCCGGGCGCCCGAGTCCATTATCCTGCGGACGGTGGAGTGACCAGCGCGTCTGAAGTGCCATCCCCTCTCAAGCGCAAAGGCCAGTTTCTCGGCCATGATCTGCGCGTTGAGGTTCGGCTCCTCGACCTCCTGGACCTCGATCTGGGGGTTGTCGTACTTGAAATTGTCCTCGATGGCCTTGGTCAGCGTCTTGATCGCTGCGCCGCGGCGTCCGATAACGATTCCTGGCCTCTCGGTTATCAGCGTCACCCTGGTACCCATCGGGGTCCTCTGGACGTCGACGCCACCGAAGCCTGCCCGGTCGACGGTCTTCATCAGGTATTCCCTCAGCAGGGTCCTCCTGATGTTCTCCGCGACGAACTTCCTCTCGCTTGCCATTTACTCCATCTCCTCAAGGATGACTTCGATGTTCACGGTCTGTTGGTTCCACTGGGTGGCTCGGCCGTACGCCCTCTGCATCTGTCCCTTCTGGGTGCGCCCCAGGTGGGCGGCTATGACCTTCAGCCTCATGTTCTCGGCGTCGAGGCCCTTGTACTCGGCGTTGTGCTTCGCGCTCTCGATGGCCTCGATGAAGGCCTTCGCGGCCTTTTGCGGGAATCGGCCGGGCCCTACCCCGGCCTTGTGCGCTACGCCTGTGTTGTAGCGGCGGATCGGGACCGGCCTCTTCAGCTCGGCGACCTCCTCCAGCATCTGCAACGCGACGGATACCTTCTTTCCCCTTATCATCCTGGCGATCTCACGTGAGAACTTAGGTGAAATGGGATTCTCCTTCCCGATCGCTCGGGCGGTAGTGTCCGGGTCTGTACTTTGTGTGTATCCAGCCATGTTCTCACCTTACTTCAGCGGCATGAACTTCGACGACCTGGTCGCACCGACACCTGGTCCAGAGTGCTTGACGATCTTGCGGGTCAGAGCAAACTCTCCCAGGAAGTGCCCTATCATCTCGGCCCTGAGCTCCACTTCCTTGAACTCCTTTCCGTTGTGAATTGCCACTTTCTTTCCGACCATCTGGGGAACGATCGGTATGTCCCTCCGGTGGGTCCGGACAGGTTCTCCATCGCTCGCCTTGATCTTCTCGAAGGCGGTCTTCTGCTCGTCGTTGAATCCCCTGACGAAGCTCCTCCTTATCCGGGAGGGCATCAGGTCGAGGACCTCTTCGAACGGCATCTCCAGAAGTTGCTCCAGAGTAAATCCGCGGTAGGTGAACTCCTTCTTCCGCTTTGCCTGGAGGACTCCCTTCTTCTTTCTAAGCTTCCTTCTCGAGGACTTGGTACCTGACATCTTTTCATCAGCCATTCAGATCACCTCTTCTCCTTTTTCTTCTTCTGGGGCGAGAGGCGTCCGACCTTCCTTCCTGGAGGTGCGTTCCTCGACACAGTGCTTGGCTTACCGACATGCGGGTGACCCCCACCGCCGTGCGGGTGGTCTACCGGGTTCATTGCGATGCCCTTGACCTTGAAGTAAGCCTTGGACTTGCTGCGCCACGCATGGAACTTCCTTCCGGCCGTTGCGAACGGCTTCTCCTTCGCGCCACCGCCGGCCACGATACCGATCGAGGCCCGGCATAGCGGGTCGAAGCTGCGGAACGCTCCGGACGGCATCAACAGCGAGACCCTCTCGCCCTTGGTGATTACCGTTCCCGAGGTTCCGGCCGTCTTGATGTACTTCCCACCGTCGCCTGGCCGGCCTTCGACGTTGAAGACCAGTGTCCCTTCCGGGACGTTTGCGAGCGGCATGATGTTACCGGAGACGATCTCCGGGGTTCCGTCCACCATGACCTTCTGCCCGACCATCATGCCCTCGGCGGCGATCATCATCTCGATGTTGCCACCGAAGTCTACCTTTGCCACCGGGCAGGTCTTGCCCGGTGCATGAATGAGATCCACTACCTTTCCCGACTTCTTATCCGCCAGGGGGTGCTTCATGACGCCCAGGTGCCTGTGGCTCGGTGAGCGGTATACTGATCCCCCGCGGCCTCTCCTTTGCTGTCTTAAATTCTTACCCATGATAACCCCCCTTAGAACACGCCGATCCTCATTCCGATGTCTTCGGCGGAATATCCCTCGGCCAGCTTGAAGATGGCGTGCTTGCCATCGCGGGCTACCCGGGTCCAGACCTTCGATACCTTGACATCGAAGCGCTCCTCGAACGCTGATTTCAGTTGCTCCTTCGTGGCATTCCTCAACACAATGAACTCAAGCTTGTTTCCGTCCTTGAAGTCCTGGGTCGGGGTGCCCGTCATGTGGTTCATCGTCTTTTCTGTGACGAACGGATGCAATAGAACGTCCCTCTTTGAGACCATTCTCACCACGCTCCTACCTTCTTGATGGCCGATTCGGTGAACACCGTCAGCCTTCCTGCGTCGCCGCCTGGGGCCAGTAGGCCCGGGTTAAGCTTCTCCGCAGTTGCGATCTCGACTCCGGCCAGGTTCTTGGCGCCGATGAACAGCGCCGACTGCGGGTCCGCGACCACGATGAGTATTCCGCGAGGCGCCTTGAACCGCCTGCCCCTCATCTTGCCCTTGCCCGGCCTGACCTTCTTGCCTTCCTTGGCCCTGATGATGTCCCCCTCGAGCCCCATGCTCCTTAGGGCAAGCAGCACTTCCGAAGTGGTGTGCAACGCCTCGATGTCGTCCTCGACGACGACCGGCAGGGTGACATTCTCGTCGAACTGGTGACCGCGCTTCTTGACCTGTACCGCATCAGCGGTGCAAGCGAGTGCGGAGAACCTTGCGAGCGTCCTCTCCTTGCGGTTGCATTTCAGGGACCAGTCCTTATCTGCTATCGGCGGGAAAGCTCTCCTGCCGCCCACGTTGTTGGGCGATTCGGCGGCCTTCGCACCGGATGTGAGCCTCTGGACCCTGGCGACTCCACGGCCTTTGCCCCAGGTAGAGACGGCGTGCCTGGCACCGGCGCCGATCTTGGAGCCGTACGGGTGCCGGACGTTCGCCTCTTCAGCGACGACCGCCTTCCTGATCACGTCAGGGCGGTACAGGGTGTTGAACACCTGTGGCAATGCGACTGTCTTGACGACCTCGCCCTTGATTGAATAAACATTGACTTCGCTCTTCTTTTCGGCCATTGATTACGCCCCCTGCTTGGATTCAGTGGATACATACACTATGCTGGGCGCTTCCTTCATGTTGCCACCGTGGTTCCTTACCGGGTCCCTCAGGCGTACCAGCCTCTTGGTCGGGCCGGGCACGGAGCCGTGGATCAGAACATACTGGTTGACGATGGTTCCATAATGAACGAACCCGCCTTTCGGGTTGATCTCCTCGCCAGTAGCTCCGATCTTCAGGACCAGCTTGTTGACCTCGGTCCTCTGGTGGTATCCCATCTGACCGGATTGCGGAGCGGTGTTCCTGACATACCCAGGCCTCTTCGGACCGAGGGTACCGACCATCCTCCGGTGCTTGCTGTTCTTGTGGGAAAGCAGCTTGATGCCCCATCTCTTGGTGGCTCCCTGGAACCCCTTTCCCTTGGTGATCGCTGCGACATCGATGAAGTTGCCTTCCTTGGCGAAATCGGTGACGCTGATGTCCTTGCCGAGAATGGTCTTGGCGTACTCCATCCTCTTGTCCATCGTCGCACCGCCGATCCTAAGCTCCATGAGCTCAGGGACCTTCTTCGGCACTCCCTTCACCATCTTCGGCTGGGTGTAAGCAAGTACGCGGATATCCTCGATATCCACCGTCTTCAGCTTCTCCCATGCCTTGTCAGCATCATACTTCTTAGGTATCGGCACGCGCCTGGAAAGTACCTCGTCCACTCCGCTGGCCCAGACCTCTCCTGCGGTCTTGAGTCCATACCGGGTGTTCTCGTAGACCCTTATGGCCGCGATCTTCATCGGCGGCACCTCCAGCACGGTGACCGGGATCCTGATCTCCTGACCCGCGGTCGTGCTGGTCTTGTTGTAGTCCACTATGAACATGTGGGTCATCCCGGCCTTATAGCCAGCGAATCCCTGTATCTTAGGGCCTTCGCTGATCTCGGGCCAGGCATCCAGCTTGGGCGTCTGTCTCGAAGCCCTTTTCCTTGGCGAATACGCCATCGAACCTTGTCTCGGACGTCTTCTGTTTGGCATGATTCCCTCTCCCTACGTTGATTGGAGAGCACACTCTCAGTTGCTAACGCCTGTTCTCAAGAGTGTTGAGGTCAGCACCTTCGACCGTGACACCGTTTTGCTTCCCCAGAACTTAGCCTTGGGAAGGGTATAGGGTTGCGTGTGCATTGCCCATGGGGTCTGGTCGAACGTCCTCAGTGCGTTGAGCACCTCTCGCATACCGATATTGGTATATAAGCTCTACGGTCCGCCGGAGGCAGGAAAAAACACCCCCGGCCAGACATCATTTATTCCCATCCCTTTTTGTGCGGAACGGGTTAATAAAGGAAATCAGAGCTTTCCTTCCTTCGCCTTCTTCTGCAGCCGGGTCCGCCTCTCCTTGGATGTGAAACCGGTTACCTTCTCCAGGAACACGTTGTATTGCTTTATCGTGTCCGCGGCAAGCTCTACGCTGGCCTTTGTGTCGGTGGTGGTGTTGACGGTGACATTGGACTTGTCCTTCACTTTTGCCTCGAGGTGTGTCATAGCCCCATACGTGGCAACGACCATGTCGCCTTCGACCTTTGCGCTTCCGAACACCTCTTCGGCGATCTTCCTCAGACCGTCTCCCTCGAGTTCCTTCCCATGTCCTTTCTTTACGTCATAATCCATCGAATCACCTTGAAATCTTAGAGCGGGATCTCGTCCTCTAGGTGCCGGGAGAGGTCCACCGTCGTCGCCATAACGTCCTGCACCTGGAGCAACATCTTCCATTCGTCCTTGCAGCCGCATTCCAGGCTGTCAAGGCACTTCGGGTCCTGCTCGAACGAGAAACGCTGGACCGCATCAAGTACCTTTCTGTCACATTTCTCGCAATTGTGCACACCCCGCAGGGTCCCTGCCCCGCTCGGGGAGCTGAAAAGCCGGGGTCCGCCCTGCCTCCATCCCGCCTTCAATACTTCCACCAGCGACCATATCCAAGGTGAACGGTAATCGCCCCTCCGCCACATCTCCTCAATGACCGTCCCGGACTGGACGTTTACCGGGTTTATGGAGATGCTTTCCGAATATGGCCGAGCGAACTCGATGGAGGCAGCAGTGTCCCGGATGGCTCGGGCTTCGGTCAGGAACGGCGGTTTCAGCAACAGATAGGTCCTCACCGGGATCGCGTGACGCTTCAACGTTTCGGCGGCCTTGACATAATCGGCCACGGTGAACCCTTTCCTTATGGAATGACGCAGCACATCGTCATCGGCAGACTCCAGTCCGAGCGCTACCAGCACTTTCCCCTTGGGCAGGGGCCCAAGCGTCTCATCGGTAACGAACTCGGGCCTGGTCTCGAATATGATCTTCTGTGCCTGCGGGAACGAATCTAATATCTCCAGCCTCAGCTCGGACGGGACCTCCCTGTCATCAAGGAAGCTGCCCGAGGTGTATATCTTCACCATCGGCTCACCGGCGTACTTGTGCTTTACGCTAGCCAACTGGGCCCTCAGGTCCTCTGTGGTTATTCCCTGATCGCTCTCGATGTTATAACCGCACATGGTGCATCCTTTCTGGAATGCCCACCAGCAGCCCTTGGTGCGCAATATCGCCACCATCGCCTTGACCTTGTCCGTTCCGATCATGTCGTCCTCCTTCCAGACGGCCGTCGGCATGCACCGCAGAGCTACATCGTTCATTTCGGATCAGTCTCGCATCGACGCCTAGCGTCAGGATTGTGTCATCCTGCCGTCGGATATAAAGTTGTCCCGATGACCGTTGTCAGGTCACGATTGCATCGGGAATCGACAGGCCAGGGCATAAGTTCGATGTTATCATTGATGATTTCCGGGGGATGTCTTTTTTAATATCCTCTCAGCGCTCCACATTTCCAAATATGATTCAGAAAGGATTACCGGACGTCACCGCCCAGAACGACGGAGAACGGTCCCTGACCTAGCCACAATGATCAGTATGAGGCGATAGGGTGAGAGCTTAATGAACGTGTTAGTGGCAAACGACGGAAAACCGCATTCAGAGAAGGCAGCACATTATGCCATCGTGCTAGCCAAGGTTCTCAGATGCAATCTATATGCCATTTATGTGGTGAGCCCGAAGGCCGAATTGGAAAAGGACAAGAACATAAGGAATGGAATGAGGGTTCTTGGCCGGACCAAGATCAAGGCCGCGGAGATCGGGGTCGAGCTGAACACGCTCCTCGAGGCCGGAGATCCGTGCGATACGATCATGGAGGCGGCGGAGAGGATCGAGGCCGACATGATCATAATGGGAAGCTCTGGGAAGACCGGGATGAAGGCCAAGTTCTCCGGCAGCACCGCAGAATCGATCTATAAGGCGGCCGATTGCACGGTCACTGTGGTAAGATGATATGGGTGATCTCTGCCATATCGGATCTCGCTGAAACGACCGTTGATCGCGACAATCTTAGGAAGGGTCCTTCCGTTCAATAACGGTCCATGGTACCTCGTCTCCTAGACAGGTTCTCGAAAAGGGCGAACATGAGATATCCCAAGAATATCGCCACCAGACCTACCGCCAATTCCAATCCCACCGTTCCTGAGATGCCGAGCAGCGAAGTCCCGTCCACCGCTGCCCTGGCCGCATCCGTGCCGAAAGTCATCGGTATCGCATATGAGATCGGCTGCAGGTATCCGGGCAGGTAAGAGACCGGAAAATTGACGCCGCAGAGGAGCAGCCCGATGAACAGGAATATGTTAGCGATGATCATCGAGGTCCTCAGGTAAAGGCCGACCGAGCTGAGCATGAGGCCGAACCCGGTCATGGAGAATGCGGTGACGATCACCACCACTCCCAGGGCCATCATGTCGGTGTGCGAGAAATCCACTCCGAACAGGAAGGCTGCATAGAACAGTGCGATCACCGCGGTCGCGATGCCGTTGACGATCTGGAACATGGCCCTCCCGACGAACATGGCCATACGGTTCGCCGGGGTCGAAAGGATCGGCACCAGCGTACCCTGTTGCTTCTCCTCGCCGGTGATGTTGCAGACCGCAAAAACGGTAACGTAGGAGATCGACTGCAACGCGTTACCGATCGCCACGTAGGTCACGCTTATGTCCGGGTTCTGCACGTATTTCGTGACGTAGACGAAGAAAGCGATCTGGAAAAGGGAGATGGTGAAAAGCTGCATTATCCACATCGGCGGGGACAGCCAATTGAAGAGGGCGTTCTTGGCCAGAACTGCCGATGACCAGAAAACCCGGACGAACTCGGTGAGACGGCGGAGCATTCTAGATCCTCCCGATGTCGCCCTTTACCCGGACCCTTTCCTCGACCGCCCGGAACAGGAAGAACGCTACGAAGACGTAGGCGAGCGCCAGGACCATCATCATCCCCATGTCGCCCCAATAGCCGGGATCGAGCCCCGCGTACCCACTGATGGCGGAATAACGCATGGCGTCGATCCCCCAGGAAGGGGCCAAGGAAAGCGACAGCGGACCGGTCAGCGCCGGCAACATGGCTATCGGGAACATGGTCCCGGTGCCGACATATATCGGGAACTCCAGTCCGTTGGTCAGAACGCTCGCGTTCCTGGTCAGGACGAAGGCCGAGCTGAAGACCAGCCCCAGTGCCGCCAGCGACATGAGCGTCACGAACAGCGAAAGGAAGAACAACAGCGGGTCTGCGAGGGCCAGCGGCACCTGGAACCAGAACACCGCTATGATGAATATGAAAACTGCGTTGAGTATTCCGACGAGCGCGTTCCATAACGACCGTCCAGCGATGATCCAGACCAACGGCGCGGGTGTGGCCAGTACCGCTTCCAGCGTACCGTTCCAACGGTCGAACTGGATCGAGTATCCGGATGAGTAGAGGGTGTTCCCCCACATCCCCATCATGCCGCCGCCCAGGATGGCGTAGAGGATGAAATTGCCGCTTGCGTTGCGGAAAAGCATCAATGCCACCAGTGTCATCACGAACGGGGCGATGATGTTCGGGATCAGCCACTGGGGCTCGGCAAAGAAATGGAGCATCTGGTGCCGGAACGATGAGGTGAGCGCTCGGAGCCTAGTCATTATTCTCGACCAGCCATAGGTACGCGTCCTCGAGCGTGGGTTCCTTGATCTTCATGTCTATGATGTTATTGCTGCTCAACCTGCCCGCTATGGGGGCCAGCATCTCTCCGGCGTCGGCCACCTGGACCCGGAGCACCTGCTTCTCCTCGTTCATGGTGGCACTGACAGCCCGTACACCCGGAATCGATCTGAGCGACTCGACGTCCTTGTCGGTCAGGCCGAAACCCTCCACTTCAACGACGCAGGTGTCCTTCATCAGCGACTTGAGGCCGCGGGGCGTGTCCATGGCCACTATCTTCCCTTTGTTGATGACCGCCAGACGGTCGCACAGCTCGTCCGCCTCGAACATATAATGAGTGGTCATGAGGATGGTCTTCTCCTTTGCCAGGAGTCCCTTTATCAGATTCCTGGTGTCGCGGGATGCCTGCGGATCAAGACCGATCGTCGGTTCGTCCATGAAGATCACCTCCGGATCGTTGATCAGTCCCTTGGCGATGTGCAGTCTCTGCTTCATGCCGCGGGAATAGTCCTCCACACGATCGTCGCATCGGTCCAGCAGATCGACCATGCGAAGCACGTCCTCGATGCGCCTCTCCCTCTCATGGCGAGGTACGCCGTACAGATCGGCGAAGTACCTCAGGTTCTGCCTGCCGCTGATCCGGAAATACAGGCCCCTTTCCCCGCCGATGATCAAACCGATGCGCTTCCTGACCTCGTAGGGGTGGGCACTGACATCATAGCCCAGCACCCTGGCGCTGCCTGATGTCGGGACCAGAAGGGTGGTCAGCATCTTGATCGTGGTGGTCTTTCCGGCGCCGTTCGGACCAAGTATGCCGAACAACTCCCCCTTCTTCACCGAGAAGGATATATGGTCCACGGCCAGGGTCTCTTTCCTCTTCTTATGGATGAAACCTTGGCTAGACCTGTAGACACGGACCAGATCGTCGACCTCGATGACGTTCCCGGTATCAGATTGATGATTCTCCGACATGAACGATGTGGTGACTTTTTCGGAGCTAATATACGTTTCGGAGACCTATCCGAAATCCGCTGGCCATGATCAAATTATGCTAGACAGTATCAGGCAGGGATGGGCTTTTGGTATATTCTCTCCCTGCTCTTGAAGGTCGTCAGAAGACGTGACGCGTCCCCTACCAGGGTCTCGGTGTTGCCCATGACGAAATAGCCGCCATAGTTCAACGAGTCGTGGAATTTCATGTAAAGATGCTCCTGCATATCACGGGTGAAGTAGATGACCACATTGCGGCAGAATATGCAATCGAATCTCGCGGGAGGCTTGGAAGCGATCAGGTCGATCTTGCGCAGGTCGACCATATCCATGATGTCCTGGGATATCTGGAGCATCTCTCCCTCCGTGGTGAAGTACCTTTCCAGGTACTCCTTCTTGACATTGGTCACCTGGCGTTGAAGATACCTTCCCGCTGCCGCGGCATCAAGACTGAAATCGTCGATGTCCGAACCGATGATCTTGACGTCGAACTTGTCCAGCTCCTCGCCGAGCAGCTCGCGCAACATTATGGCGATCGAGTACGGCTCTTCACCGCTGGAACAGCCCGCGCTCCAGACCGTGATGTCATTTTTTCCGTGTTTGATCTTATCATAGATGAGCAGAGGCAATACCTCTTCCTCCATCGCCTTGAACACGATCGGGTCCCGGAAGAACTGGGTCACGTTTATGGTCAGGTCGTCCATGAGCTGGTCGTACTCTTTAGGATTTGAATCGAGAAAATTGCTGTAGTCGGCGTAGGCCTTAGATCCGCAGCATCTCATCCGCACACCGATCCTTCTCTGCAGATAACTGTCCTTGTATTGGCCCAGATCAAGCGAAGTACTTCGGAATATCTTCTTCTTCAGCGTTATGAAATCCTTATCGGTGCATACCCGCTCCGGCGCCATCCCTTCGAAGAGCACCGTGCTAGTATAGAAGCACGAAGGCGAAAATCTCATTTTTCGAAGCGAGGGAGCGGACATCTGGTCTGTATTTTTCTAAAGCAGCTGATGGGACTGAAGAGAGGCTGTTTTGATTATCACGGCTGATTGCCGATTCTTCGGTCTTTATAATCAACGAAAATCCTGCATTGGGCCAATTGTATAGCATTTTCACATGAAATGCTAGAACCGTAACAACCGACGATCGGAGATTGTTACAAAGATGATGAAACTAGGGGAGTGATGGAAATGGAAAATGACCAAGGAAATACAATATTGGCTGAGATCGTATCATCGGTGCCGGTCGCCACCTTTGCGATCGACGCGAATGCAAAGATCACACATTTCAACAAAGCCGCTGAGGACATATCAGGGTATCCGTTGACAGAAGCGCTGGGCATGCGGCTCAGGGACGTCTTCGGCAACACCTTGGGTAAAAAGGGCTGTCCGGTCATCGACGCCTTGAACAACGGTAAGGGAATCGAGATCGAATCGATGCAGGTTATGAACTCGGATGACGAACCGGTGAGCATCCACATGAGGGCTACGCCGCTGTTCGATCAATCCGGGAAGGTAATGGGTGGAGTGGGCTATCTGGAACCGCTTAAGGGGTCCTCGGACGGACTGACCCGTTCGATCGTCAACCATGCACCGAACATGGTCATATCCATCGAGTCGGACCTGAGCATAAGTTTTGTGAACGAGACTGCGCTCAAGGTCATGGGAAAGAAGGAGGAGGAAGTCCTCGGCAAGAAGTGCTATGAGGTTTTCGATTCCGGTATCGGCAGCAAGCCTGACGTCGTCCTGGAAGAGGCGCTCAGGACCGGAGAGATGTCAAAGGGCGATGTGGTCATCAAGATCAACGGGGAAGAGAGGCAATACCGTATCACGGCCGCAGCCCGTAAGGACGGGACCGGCAAGGTCCAGGGGGTCGTCGAATATTTCAACGACATCACCAGGGAAATGGAGTACACCAAGGAGATCCTTGGGCTGATGGAAAAGGCCATAGCCGGAGATGTGAAGGCCAGGGCGAACGTGGACAAGTTCGAAGGGAATGACAAGAAGATCATCAAGGGAATGAATGACACCCTCGATGCATACCTCGCACCGCTAAAGGTGGCCGCACACTACGTCAAGATGATCTCCAAAGGAGAGATGCCCGGCAAGATCACCGCCACCTGGAACGGCGACTTCAACTTCATGAAGACCAACCTCAACATGTGCATCGACGCGATCACCCGCATGCTCGAGGACTCGCAAATGCTGGAAAAGGCGGCGGCTGAACAGAAGTTTGAGGTTCGGGCCGATATTTCGCACCACAGCGGCGACTTCGCCAAAGTGATCAACGGTTTCAACCAGACCCTCGACAAAGTGGTCGAGAAGACCTACTGGTACGAGCAGATCCTGGACTCGATCCCGTGGCCCATCTCGGTCACCGACATGGACATGAGAATCACCTTCATCAACAAGCCTGCGATGGGCATCCTGAAGGTGGAGCGTAAGGACCTGCTGGGCAAGAACTGCGCAGTCTGGAACGGTCCGATATGCAAGACCAAGAACTGCGGCATCATCCGCCTGAAGGAAGGACTCCACTCCACGATATCGGAACGTGACGGGAAGAACTCGAAGATCGACGTCCATTATCTGACCAACGCCAAGGGCGAGAACATCGGCCATGTCGAGGTCATGCAGGACGTGACAAAGACCATCCGCCAGCAGAAGTACCAGGCCGGTGAGTTCAAACGCCTGTCCGGCAACCTGAAGAACCTGTCCATCGGAAGCCTGGACCTTGATCTGAACGTTACCGAGGCCGACGATTACACCAGGGAGCTGAGCCAAGACTACATGAACGTCAACAAGGACCTGATGCAGGTCATGGAAGCGATCTCATCGATGGCGAATGATGCCGATGCCCTGATGGATGCGGCCGTGAACGGAAATCTCACCGTAAGGGCAGATGCGGAAAAGCACCAGGGAGCATACAAGACGATCATATCAGGTGTCAATGAGACCCTGGACGCGGTCATCGGTCCGTTGAATGTGGCGGCGAAGTATGTCGATGAGATCTCCAAGGGTACGATCCCGAACAAGATCACCAGCGAATACAAGGGAGATTTCAACATCATCAAGAACAACCTCAACCAGTGCATAGACGGTCTGGGCGGTCTGGTAGAAGCTAACGCTTCACTGCAGAAGATGGCGATGAATGACTTCACCGTCAAGGTTAGCAACTCCCACCAGGGCATCTACAATGAAGTGGCCATCGCGGTCAACGGGGTTCAGGAAAGGATCGAGCACATAATATCGACCTTGATCAGGATCTCCGCAGGTGACCTGAAGGACCTGGACAGCTACAAGCAAATGGGCAACGGCGCCGGAAGAAGATGCGAGAACGATATGCTGGTCCCGTCGATGATCAAGCTTATGGAGAACCTCAAGGCGCTCATTGCGGACGCTGAGATGCTCTCGAAAGCGGCTGTCGAAGGAAAGCTAAAGACGAGGGCAGATGCGAGCAAGCATCACGGCGATTATCAGATGATCGTTCAGGGTGTCAACGAAACGCTCGATGCTGTGACCGGACCGATAGAGGAGGCCATGAGGATCGCCAATTCATACGCGGATGGCGATCTGACCGCCCGCGTCTCGATAGACGCTAAGGGTGACTTCGCAGCCTTCGCCACCTCGCTTGACAAGATAGGCGAGAGCATGTGCTCACTGCTGTCGGAGGTCAACAACTCGGTCAACATGGTTTCGTCCACTTCCCAGGAGCTTGCCTCATCGGCGGAGGAGATGAACGCGTCGACCGAACAGGTATCATCGGCCATCCAACAGATCTCCAAGGGGGCCCAGAACCAGGCGGCCCAGGTAGACGAGACTGCCAAGGCGATGGCATCCGTTACCAAGACCGTTGAAGAGTCAGAAAAGCGGTCGGCCCAGGCGTCAGAAGGCGCCAGGACCACCAACCAACGGGCCAATGCCGGGGTCACCACCGTCGAGAACACCATCAAGAAGATGCAGGAGATCCAGAAGGTGGTGGTAGAGAGCGCCAAGGTCATCGAATCCCTCGGCAAGAGGTCCGAGGAGATAGGCGAGATCGTCGACGTGATCACCAACATATCCGATCAGACCAACCTGCTGGCGCTG
>DASXVU010000034.1 GCA_036504055.1 Methanomassiliicoccales archaeon
AGCCAACAGCACCATGATTTACTACGGGGATTGCCCAAATCCAAACGCGACGAACTGCTTTGGGACATGAGGTTCCAATTGTTGTTCCAGCCCTGCGATTTCGTCATGCTGCCAAGCGAGATCGACCTGCAGACGTTCCAATTCACCCGAGGGCTGTTCCAGGACGGGCTCACAAAACAAGGGCTCATGGATTCTCTTGCAATGGTCCACCGGTGCAAACTTTTTGTGAACTGGAAGATGATCCAGACATTCGGGGAGAGCCCGAAGACCCTGGATCATGGCATTTACCAGTGAACGGTCCTTGAGCTCCAGCCAGTCGCCTGGACCTAGGTAAACGCCTTCTACTTTTCAAACTGATTTGTCATAGCGTCCTTGACCAGTTCGTGCTTTGCCGTCGTGGCCTCCAAGACCTGGTCGAATATCCGAGGGAGCTCTCGATCGAGGACCGCCAACCCCTGCTCGGTTATCCCGCCTTTTGTTGCCACCTTCAACCTCAGCTCGTCGAGCCCCACCTCACCTGAGGAAAGCGTCAGGGCCGTGCCCAGCAATGTCTCCACCACCATCCGCATAGCGGTACCACTTTCAAGATCGCCGCGCCTGGAGCCGGCTTCCGCGAAATGCTGGGCCATGGCGGTGATGAAGGCTGGAGCGCAGCTGGTGAGGTCGGCGGCGATCTCAAACTGGTCTTCCTTGACGATCTGGACCATCCCAACCCTCTCGAACATACCTTCGATGATCCTGGCTGACCGGGTGTCCACGCACCTGTTATGACAGATGAGCGTCACTCCGTGACCCGATCCCAGGGTCATGGAAGGGATGGCCTTGGTGATCATGCCCGGAAACACCTTTTCCAAATTCTTGATCTGAAGTCCACCGTTTATGGTGACGATATGCGCTTTGGGACGGAGATATGGCAGTATCTCTTCCAATGCAGATTTGACATCCCCGGTCCTCACGCAAAGGAATATTACATCCGCCTTCGCCACATCCGATGGTCGGGCGACCACATCGACCCCTGGATGGCCTTGTTTGAGGGCGTCCAGCTTTTCCTTGTTGCGATTGGTGACCACGGTCTCTTGCTCGGCCATGGCTCCATGTTCCAAAAGGCCTTTGATCAGCATACTTCCCATGTTCCCATATCCGACGAAACCATACCTCATCGGTCACCCCCATGGAACAGACCCAATTTGAAATAGTTGAGCAATTCGACCCCTGTCCGGTCCAACCGCAGATTGACCTGCCAGTTCTCAACGCCTTTATCGATCGCCCTGCCGACCGCCTTCTGCATCTCCTCCGACAGCTTCCCACTTGCATTGGGGGGTTGGAATCGAAGGGCATCGAAGATGAAGCATAGCAGCACGATGCCTCTCTTACCTTCCGAAATATGTTCGGAGATCTCGGTGAAGTGCCGCATGGTCCGTTCGAAAGAGGTAAATCCCTCGGTCGAGACATGGTCTGGATATCCTTTGACCCTGAGCATATGAAGCGGCGTCTTCACCTCAACGAGGGTATCGCCGTTGATCAGGAAATCGATCCGGGAATCACCGATCTTGACCTCCCTTTTTACGGTCTTGACCGGCCCCAGCAGCTTTCGCATCTGGTCCGAACCGATGAAGAACGAGACGAAATCGTTCGCGCGGCCCTGATCGATCCCGACCCACGACTTATCGGGCTTTTCCGGAGGGTCGAGGGAGAATGCCTCGACGGTCCCCCAAGTGGACCGTTGGGGGTCGTTGCTTTTCTCCACCAGGCATGGCACGTTCCTGAAAGATATGTCACCGATGCGTCCGGTCGTGGGACAATGACACCTGTGGTCATTCCCGTCGAGCATAACGTTCATTATGAAACGGTTCGGTCTGGAGGTGATCAGGCCTTCGACCAGCTCTTCACGGAACCTGTATCTATCGGCGCCCATCGAGGAGAAGAGGTCAGCATACCATATCAAATCGATTGATGGAACAAGAGAATTATACTGCGTACTGTCAATTGGACCCACATGACCATGAAGACCCGGACCATCGTCCAGAAAGTGATCGTCCCTGCCACCCCGGAAGAGGTCTATGACGCTTTCATGGACCCAGAAAAACATTCGGAGTTCACCCAAACCGAGACCACGGGCAGCCAGGAAGTAGGGGGGGAGGTGTCGGCCGGAGATGGATACATCTCGGCCAAGAATATTGAATTGAAAAAGGGCAGGAAGATCGTGCAGGAATGGACCACCACGGAATGGCCGGAGGGGTATCCGCCCTCGATCCTGGAGCTTGACCTGAGGAAGGTCGAGGGAGGTACCGAACTGACCATGACCCATTCGAAGGTTCCAGATGAGCAGGCTGATGATTATGCCGAAGGGTGGAAGGAATATTATTGGGACCTGATGGTAGAATACTTTAGGAAGAAAAAGGAAGGTTGAAAAGCGGGGATTCACTTCTTGGCCGTGAAGGTCTTCCCGACCTTGAATGCCTCGGCCACGGCTGGCCCTATCGAGAGGTAGGGGCCACCGGGGAACGCGTATAGCAACTGCCTTAAGTCCTCCACGTCGACCTTTCCGTTCTTGACAAGGGTCTTGTCTACATGGAGCTGGACCACCTCCCCTATGACCAGGTCTGTGCCGGGAAACTCGATCACTTTGGCTAATTTGCACTCGGCGCTGATACGACATTCGTTGGCCAAGGGGGCGGTCCTCAGCGTTCCATACGACACCCCGAAGACCTTCGATTTGTCCGTATCATGTCCAGAATTGATGCCACAGTAGTCGACCGCTGTCACGTTGAACTCGCTGGGGATGTTGAGGCTGAAGCAGCCATTCTGCCTGATGCCTTCCATTGTCAACCTGCCTTTTCCCAGCACCATCGCGACCATCGGGGGTTCATCGTCGAGTATTGTGAACCAGGCGACCGTACAGAAATTCGCCTTGCCATCGATGTTCGATCCGACCAAGCATACTGGCATGGCCATCGGCGGAGCGTGGCTTCCTATCTGGACCTTTTCCATGGATATCAGAAAATCAATATGAACGAACTGTGAATTATTCCTTGCTCTAGAGCGGGGTTCAGATTGATTTATTAGTCTGTCGCTCAAATCGACAGGTGAGGAAGAACATGCAGGAAATCCGCAAGATCGTTAGATCATCGAAGGGGAACCCCACTTCCGATGGAGCGGGGGTCCGACTAAAGAGGGCGTTCGGACCGGAGGACGCAGATCTCTTGGATCCTTTCCTTTTGCTGGACCATTTCGGCTCAGACGATCCGGACGACTATATGGCCGGTTTCCCGATGCACCCTCATCGAGGCATTGAGACGATCACCTACATTCTAAAAGGAACGGTAGATCACCGGGACAGCACTGGCAGGACCGGAGCCATCAACGCCGGCGATATCCAATGGATGACCGCAGGGAGCGGGATCATGCACCAGGAGATGCCTCGACTGTCTCCTACCGGGGTGAATGGATTCCAGTTATGGGTCAATCTGCCCCGGGCCCGGAAGATGATGGACCCGCGATACCGGGACGTAAGGAAAGAGACGATACCTACGGTGGAAATCGGTAACGGGGCTGAGGTAAAGGTAGTGGCGGGCAAGGTAAAGGGCACACCTGGCCCGGTCCGCGACCTGATCCTACCGGTGGAATTTCTGGACGTGACACTGAACCGAGGAGGATCTCTGGAAAGGGAGATCCCGTCGCAGAACAACGCCTTCGCCTATGTATTCGAAGGCAGCGTGAAATTCATGGAGGGAGGGCTGCTGGTGGAGACTGAGCACCTGGCCATCTTCGGAAGAGGGGACGGGGTAATGGCCGAGGCAGGTCCGGATGGTGCGCGATTTCTGCTCGTCTCCGGGAGACCGATCAAAGAGCCGATCGCGTGGGGAGGCCCGGTGGTCATGAACACCGAAGAGGAGCTGGATACGGCCTTCCGCGAGATCCATAATGGTACTTTCATAAAGACCGCGGCCCCCATCGAGGGAGGAAAGAAATAATGGCGGAACACGATTCGGCTCAACGGAGCTGAAAATGGCAGCGAACAACGGGGAAAGGATGCCGGTTTTGTTCATCGGTCATGGATCGCCCATGAACGCGATCGAGGATAACGACTATACCAGGAGCCTCACCGGATTGGGACGGATCATCCCCCGACCTGATGCGATTCTGGTGGTATCTGCACACTGGCTGACCAAGGGCACTTCGGTATGCTGCCTCCAGATACCGGAGACGATACATGATTTCTACGGTTTCCCGCGTCCCCTTTACCAGGTCCAGTATCCTGCACCGGGAGCTCCGGCCCAGGCCAAGATGCTCTCCGAGCTTTCCCCCGACCAGGTGAAGTGCGATCTGACATGGGGGTTGGACCATGCCTCGTGGGCTGTGCTGAAACACGTATTTCCAAACGCTGATGTTCCGGTATTCGAGCTCAGCCTGGACTACTTTCCCGGAACGTTCGACGAGAGGCCGGTCCGATACCATTACGACCTTGCCAAAAGGCTGGCGGCGATCCGGGAGCAGGGCGTCCTGGTAATGGGATCTGGCAATGCCGTTCACAATCTGCGAATGATCGATTTCAACCACCTCGATGCCGCCCCATATGAGTGGGCGAAGGCATTCGATGATAAACTCAAGGAACACCTTATTTCCGGTGATGACGACCATCTGATCGATTACCGGACCATGCCTGGGGGAGATCTGGCAGTGCCGACCTTGGATCACTATCTCCCTATGATCTACGCTATCGGCATGAGACAGCCTGGAGAATCACTGGAGTTCGTCCATGAGGGATTCCAGAATAAGTCCATCTCGATGCGATCGTTCATCATAAGGTGATGCACGTAATCGAGTTTTCGGACTATCGCGTCGTTCGTCCCAGTTAAGGAACGATCAGGGCAGACCATACTGGGAAAGCCTAGATCTCACGGGTCATCATATGATCGTATATCCAGAAACCATGCTTCTCGTAGAACTCTATCGCCTGGTGGTTCCTGGCCGAGGTCCTCAGCTCAACCCTCTTGACCCCGTTATTCCGGAGCCAGCCAAGCGATTCCTCCAAAAGGGCGCCGCCAGCCCCGCCCCCTCGATGTTCCTCTTTCACCGCCAGATCTGAGAGGATGCCGACCGTCCTTTCCGTGAAGATCGGCGGCCGCTCCTGAACATAGCATAAGCAGTAGCCCACCAGATCTTTTCCGTCCATTGCCGCCAAGACCAACGAGTCGCTCCGTCCCATCCGTTCCCGGATGTACTCGCCAAACTTGAGGTGACCCCCTTCCACGGTTCCATAGTAGGAGTCGATGCGCTGGTGATACTCCATGAACCCTTTCCAGATCTCCATGATCTGTTCCAGATGGGATGCATCCCCTCGGATGACCTTCATTCTCCGACCGACCGTACTTAGGCATGGGAGCTATTTCTATCCACTGGCGGCCTTACTAACGATCACAAATATGACCCCTTAGGTCATGATAAGAGAACCGCGAGATAACCCTTATCAACTGACCGATGCATGGAAGGGCCATGACGAACTGGAGGAGCCCCGGCCTATTGATGATGTTGGGCTCCTTGGAACTTTTGTTCCTAGTGCATCTGGCCGAGATCCTTTATCCTGGCTACAATGTCTCCCAGAACTACATCAGTGACCTCGGTGTCGGACCGGATCCCAGCCGTACCATATTCACCGTTGCCATAATCGCGTTCGGCATCCTCATAACCACCTCGGTCTACCTTCGGGGAGGGCCCGCCTGGGAGGTCCCCATCCTGGTGGGCCTTTCCGGAGCAGGCACCATCGGCGTAGGGGTGTTCGACGAGCATTGGGGGGTGGTCCACCTGGTGTTCGCCGGACTCGCTTTCGGCGTTGGCAGCATGGCTGCGTTGGTATCCTCGCGCACCGTCAAGGGACCACTTTCGATAGTTTTCGCAACTCTTGGCCTTACCGGTCTGATCGCACTGTGCCTACAGGGGACGAAGATCTACCTGGGATTGGGTCCGGGGGGGATGGAACGTATGATCTACTATCCGGCCATTTTCTGGGTGCTGATCTACGGGGTCTATCTCATATCCATTGAAAGATGCAAGAAATGAGGTCGTCCACGCCCTGCCGTCGGTCAAGTTTTAAGAACCGACCGACCGGCTTTATCTTTCATGGACGACCATCCGAGACGAGCAATCAGTATGATCATCGGTGCGCTGATCATTCTACTCCTGGGAGTGTTATTGGTAGAGATCATAACCAGCCCATCGAACTTCTTCCGGAACGATGGCACATATTACTTTCCCTGGTGGATCCTGGGATTCATCTTCATCATGATCTTGATCGGGTTCATCTTCAGGGTCCTGTTCTGGACCTTCGTTGGCTATGACCGGTATGGAAGGGATTTCGACAGATACAGACACTGGCATGGGAGATATTGGGAATACCCGGATAGGGGTGCGGAGCACATACTCGATGAACGATATGCCAGGGGCGAGATCACCAGGGAGCAATACCAACAGATGCTGGATGATATAAGGAAGGGGAGGCAGCGGGACAGCTCCCCCGGAACCGACCATCCTCCGAAAATGTAGGATGGTTTATCTACCCTTTGGACAATTCGAATCCTGGTCGCAGTACCAGGAGGTTCCCGGAATTATGTCAGCCACTGTTCTCTCAGCCACTCCGGGAACCGCGTGATCGCTATGTTCCCGATGCAGGTATTTTTCAGCCAGCATTCGAACGCAACCGCAACATCACAAAAGAAATGCCAAACGATCCGTATCTTGACGCCAGCGTCGCGTGGCGCATCAGGACAGGCAACCTAGAGTTCCGCGAAGCAGATTTTAGAACGACCTCACAGAACATCATAGAATCGGGTATGGCCACGGAGGTGAAGGGGCTCATCAGCACCGGCAAGGAGGCGGACGTCTACCTGGCGGGTTACAACGACGCCCCTATAGCAGTGAAGATGTACCGGCTCTACCGCACGTCGCACAGGGGAGGAAGACCGATCAAGCTTGATTCGGCTGGCAGGCTGGCGGCGCACGAGTTCGATATGTTGTACCAAGCCTGGAAGGGAGGCGCCCTGGTTCCCACACCAGCAAAACGGGTGGAGAACATGCTCTCCATGCGCTACCTGGGAAACGAGCTGGGAACCGCCCCCAGGCTGGTCGACGCTGAATTGGATGACCCCGAGACCTTCATGATCTCTGTGATTCAGGGAATCGAGTCCTTGGCCAAGGCAGGTGTCGTCCATTCCGATCTGAGTCCCTACAACATCTTGGTCTTCGAAGGCAGGCCGTGGTTCATCGATCTGTCGGAGGCGATAAGGGTGGACCGGTTAGGCTATTCCCATTGGCAACGACTGGACGAGGCAAAGAAAGCGTTAGAACACGGTCTGAGGACGATCCAGGACCATTTCCTCAAGTATGGAGTGACGAACCGCGATGATGACTTCGTAGAGAGGATCATCTCATCATTGGACAGGTTCAATGTGAGGGAACGACCAGGATGATATTTGGAGCGTGTGTGGTTATCAGATCAGCCTGAGCCTGATCCCAAGGTGGTCGGATAGGTTCTCCAGGTCCTGGACAACATAATAGAAGGCCATCCAGGACCATTTTCCCCACCGCCGGATCCCTTCCTTCTTGATGAGCTGAAGCTCCTTGTCCTTGTTGATCGGCTCGTTGCCGAAGAAGAGGAGCCCAAACACATCGGCCGACCACACATCGATGGGAAATCCGCCCTTGGGGTTGATGATGTCCGCGGAATAGTCGCCGATGCCAGGGAGCTCCAGCAGCTTCCCCTTCGCCTCTTCCGGCGAAAGTTGTTCAAGCTCCTCGATACCAGGGAAACCCTCGTTCTCGATCTTCTTCGCCAACCTCACCAGGTGCTTGGCCCGGTATCCCATGTTACAGGACTTCGCTAGCACCTCAGGGGTTACCGAAGCCAGAGAGCTCGGCCGAGGCCAGGTGTTCACCTTTTTTCCGTCGAACTCGGCCACGTCCCCGTAGGTGTTCAAAAGACATTCCATCATCTGGTTGCTTCTTGCTATGGTGGTCATCTGCAATGTTATGGCCAGGACGGCGTCCGGAAATATCGTGCTTGGCATGGTGTTGTGCATGCCCTTCAGGTCGGCCACTGTGTGTTTCAGAATGTCGTCCTTTTCCGCCATGGCATAGAACTCGGTAAGATCTTCGTCCGCACCTATGCTCCGGGTCAAGGACCGGTTGATCGTCCGAAGCTGACTGGCATCTGGCTTCCGCTCAAGATAAATCTCGGCAACGACTGCGGGCTCGTCTATCGTTCCCTTCGAACTGAGCTTGATCCCGACGAGCGTGCCTTCGATGTGGGTGGCTGTCCATAGCGTGCCGGTCTCGAAGATCTCTGAGGGAGTGAACAGGGGCCATCCGGCTGGCTTCCTGACCGTGAGCATATAATCGTATGGGCTCTTCGGGATGATCTCAGACGTGAAGGCGGACACTAGCTTCAATAGGACACCATAGCTCAAGCGGAATACCATCCATTTAACGCCTACCATGACCTTGTATAGACCTCGGCATGCTGTCGAATGTCCCCTTCGTCGCAACCATAATGAATCAGCGGATGCAAAGGCTGCATGAAGACTGGGAATATGAACATCACGGGCAATACTGTCCTGATCACAGGCGGGGCGACCGGAATTGGTCTGGCGCTGGCGGGGGCGTTCATCATCGCAGGAAATGAGGTCATCGTCTGCTCAAGGACCGAAGAGAACCTCCGAAAGGCCCGGGAAAAGCTCCCAGAGCTGCACATCCACAGGTGCGACCTTTCAAGACCCGATGGGTGTGAGGCTCTGCGCGATTGGGTCGTATCCAGATATCCCGAAGTGAACATCCTGGTCAACAATGCCGGTATACAAAGGATGATCGATTTCCGAAAGGGGGCGACAGATCTGCTGAGCCACCGCGCATCCGATGGGATGGACGAGATAGATGTGAACCTGAAGGCCTATGTCTATCTCACCGCCTTCTTGGTCCCTGACCTTATGAAGAAGCCGAAAGCGGCAGTTGTCAACATCTCATCAGGTCTCGGTTTCATCCCCCTTGCGATAACCCCTGTCTACTCGGCCACGAAAGCTGCTGTTCACTCGTTCAGCGTATCCCTCAGGCATCAGTTGAGGAACACATCGGTGAAGGTCTTTGAGATAATCCCTCCCATTGTCGATACCGATCTGGACCAAGGCCAGCGCAACGCAAGAGGCCAAACGAACAGGGGCATTCCGCCCAGTGAGGTGGCTAAGGCCACACTGCAGGCTTTCGGATCCGATGTCTATGAGCTGGCCATCGGGATGGCCCAGGGTCTCAAGGCCAGTTCTAAGAGTAATTTTGAGGAATATTTCAACAACATGAACAGGGGCTTCTAAGATCTGCGATGAGCCCGGGCCTGGACCGGTCCACCTCATTATGGCCGATTGCCATAGCGCATTATCCGGACAGCTTCCTCCTCGTCGATATCATACCAGTTGCGGTAGGCGTCAGCAACGGCGAATGGCATACCCCGTATGTTCAGGCACACCACCTCATCCACCTCTCTAGCCACCATTTCTACGGACCGGTCCGAACCGGTCGGGACCGCCACTACCACTGATGCCGGATGCGCCTGCTTCACCTTACGGACCGCTGCCAGCATGGTATAGCCAGAAGCCAGACCATCATCCACCAGGATCACCACTTTACCTTTAAGATCGGGAAAAGGACGAACACCCCGAAGGGCCCTCTCCCGCGAGAGCCCTTCCCTCATGGCATCCCCCTTTGCCTTTTCGATCTGCCCGTGGGTCAGTGCCATGTCCGAGACCAGCTCATTGTTCAGGACCGCGTCCCCATCCATGGACATTGCTCCGAATCCTGCCTCCGGGTTCAAAGGGACGTGCAGCTTTCGCACTATGATGACGTCCATGACCGCACCTAGACCTTCGGCGATCTCCGCCGCTATGGGTAGACCCCCCGAAGGTATCGCCAGGACCGCTAGGTCCTTACCCCGGTACTTTTCAAGGCGTTTCACCAGCTCCATCCCCGATTCGGCCCGGTCCCTGAACACGAAACGTTTCTGCCTTAGCTGCATGTCCTCGACGATCAATCCCATAATACCACCACAGAAATTTGAGTCACCATTGAGGGCACGATGTCTTGTATAGCGGTCACCAGAGCAATATCCCCCAGTACCTTAGCGCAAAGAACAGGCCCATGACGATCACCGCGCCGGCGAACCCAGCCTTTATCATGAAGGCGTTGCTGGTGAAGCCTTTCGTCAGGCGGTTCCTGACCTCACCGGAGACAGCGCAGGATGGAATGACCACAAAACCATGTGCCAGTCCGAAGGCGAACAAAAGCAATCCGCTCTGAAGGGCCGGCACCCCAAGTGCGAAGATGAGAAGGATCATCGGGAATACCAATGAAAGGGCACAGGGCGCCCAACCGATGGAGAACAGGATCCCGAGGAAGAATCCGGCCATCGGTCTTGACCGTCCCTTGAAATGAGTGAGCAGATGTTTGCCGCTGCTCCTAATTCCTCCTTCGGGAACGTTACCGCAGGAAGGTCCTTCTCCCTGCCGGTTCCTGGCCCCAAATATCAGCCCCCCCAGAGGCCAGACACTGTTGGCTCCCAGGATGATCAGCACTGCTCCGGCCAGAAGATAGAACAGCGGAGAGAACACCAAGAACCCGCTCAGATAACCGATCGTCAACCCGATAAGCAGGAACACCACCGACATGCCGAGAGTAAAGGCCACCCCTGTTCCGATGTTCTGCATCAGCTCTTTCTTGGAGCTTACCTCGGACGGCCTCCTTCCGCTGGCGGAGCCTATGTACATCATCATTGTGAATAGCAGCGCCAGAGAACACGGCGAGAAGGATGTGATGATCCCCAGGCCGACCACGCTTGTAAGACCGAGGGCGGTCTGTGAAGTGGTTCCCAACATGGTGTCCCCCATCTTTCCAGATGCGATGGCTTCCGATACCGACATCAGCCCGTCGGCGGTCTGAACCCCATCCATCACACCTCTCCCCACGACATAGATATGAAAGGCGGCAGCGACGTTCTGGTGTCCATCGATGATGAGCACCGATGGATCGGAAAAGGCCCCGTTCACCTGCCAATATTCCAGATAATCCTTGCCGATCGGGTAGGGCTCGAATTCCTCGACCCATCGCCATTTGACATCGATACCGTAATCCTTTTGCGCGATCTCCCATCCCGGTTCTGAGCTGGGAACCTTCCGCAGGTTCAAGGTGACCACAACGATGTTGGGATCGCCCTTGTCGGCCAGCCTCTTGATCTCATTCAATTGGCCCGCAATGGATCTCTCGCACTCCAAACAAAGCGGGTTCTCCAGCTGGGTGATATGCAATATTACGATCTTGTTCCTGAAATCGAAAAGCGAGAAGTTCTGACCGTTCCGGTCCATGGCGATAAAATCAGACGCTGGCTTGATCTTCTCTGTAGGTTGTGTCTGGATCCCGAAGGTGAGGAACATCATCGCAAGGGCAAGCATGAAGATGACAACGATCACGACAGCCCCTTTGATTCGAGATCTCATGTTCCTCCTAGCTGCCGATCGAATGGTGTGCGATGGCGTCGTTGATCCAACTGTTGAGCAGGGTCAGGCTGACGATCCCCTCCCAGCTATGCCAGACCACAGTCGTGTTGCCATCGTCGCTTCGGATCTGGTTTATCACGACGACCAGCGGGACCAGGTGCGAACCCCCAGATGGGTCGTACACGCTAAGCGCCTCGTTCAATGCCGCATCATCCCTTCCCCCCAGTAGGTCAAAATAGGTGAGATTGCCCTCATGCGATCCGTTCACCTCGACGCAGATGGGCTCCTGAACGGCGCATGCCATGCAACCCTCGATATGGGCGAAGATCATCACCGGGCCATTATCCAAAGCGGAGATCACCCAGGATGGATGTGGCATGGTCGAGTTCAGGGAAACCCCTATCGATGGATTTGAGACCCAGAAATCGTTAGCCCCTGATCCGGTCTGACGGTCTGTGAATGTGGCTGGATCCTGGACCGGGGAGCCGCTCAGGATGGTGAATGAGATCAGGCAGACCACGATCAAGGATGAGACCACAAGCAATGAAATGGTCCTGTTGCCGCGTCCGGAAAGGCTCCGGCAGGATTGACATCTCATAGCCCTTGGTGCTATCGATGTCCCGCACTTCCTGCATTTTTGTTCAAGGTCCGTGGTCATGGCGTCGCTCCCCCCGTCCGTCGCCGTTGACGATCGGTGTGGTGAAGGCTTGAATGGTTGTTCCTATATCAAAGACACTAGCTCGGATAGCTTACGGTAACGAATACAATGACGTTCGTTATGATAATTTTGTGGAAGATTGTACATTGAGGCGCCTCATGCCGAAGCCGGTCATCCGCAACCGATATTAACCAGGGGCTCACACCAATATTACGGCGATCATCTGGCTGAAAGAACCCGAGAGAACCTGAGCAAGTGCTGCGGTTCCGGTGAACGCTGATGATGTTTGCCTGAGGGATCCTGATGGACGCGTTCGAAGAATCGATGGCCGCTTGGGGCAGAATGAGCGATGAAGACAAGAAAAAGCTGGAGGGTCAGAACAGGGACCTATGCAATTGCCCAACCTGTCCCACGTATGCCGATTGCGCCAAAAAGAAAAAGGAGCTGGTGTTCTGCTTCGGGGGGAAAAGCAGCTGCATCACCACTTCAAAGGGATGCCACTGTCCCGGATGCCGGGTCAAAGCAAACTTTGGATTGACGAACATCTATTACTGCCTGAACGGCACGGAGATGGATATAAGGAAAGGAGACTAAGCCACAGATCTCCGGCCTGGAGGATGCCAGGCTTCTGGGTCTGCGGTTTAGGAAGTTGAAGGTGTTTTTCTCCAGAGACATCACTTGACGATCTCATCGGTCGCCAGCTGGACAGCCACATTCTGCTCCGGTGTCTTGGTCGCTTCGGACTCGGAAGCCTCCCCATTGACCTCGGTGCCGTTGTGATACTCCTCGGCCGATTGAAGCGGTACGCTCCGGATGAAGATGCTGACCACCCAGGCGGCGAGCACGAACACCATTCCAATGAGGAACATGTAGGTGATGCTGTTGCTCAGCGAGAGGCGGATGGCCTCGATCACCGGTGCTGGTATGGTCGCCGCGGCTGGGGTCAATAGCAACCCTCCCAGGCTGTTGACGTCCGTTGTGGGCAGCACCGACATCGCTCCGGCCGGCAGGTTCTGGTTCAGCTGGGTCACCATAGTGTTGTTCACGATCACGCCCAGTATTGTGACGCCAATGGTGCCACCGAGACCGCGGAACAGGCTCATGGCACTGGTCATGATGCCGATCTCACACTTCTGGCATACGTTCTGCGCTGCCACGATGTAGTTGGCGAAGACAAACCCAAGTCCGAGGCCGGTTATGATCAGATAGATGACGGCATCCCATACGGTCGAGCCTCCATGAAGCGTGGAAAGCAAGTAAAGGCCGAACGCCCCGATCAGCGGACCGGAGACTAGCCATACCTTGTATCCCGTCTTCTTGATGGCGAACCCCGAGACCATCGCACCTCCCATAGCTCCCATCATCAGCGGTATCAGTACCTCGCCGCTGTATGTGGCCGACATGCCGATCACCGCTTGCAGGAACAGCGGCAGGAATGCGATGATGCCGAACAGACCGAACGACATCAGCAACAGTGCGGCCGAGCCGAGGGTGAATATCGGCTCCTTGAACAGGTGAAGCGGGAGGATCGGGTCATCGGCCCTGCGCTCTATGAACGCAAATGCAACGACCGATGCTATCGACAGCACACCCAGGCCGATTATCTCGATGCTCTCCCAGGGATAGGTCGATCCGCCCCAGGTGAGCAGAAGCAGGAACGCCGACAGCGATGTGGTCAATGCGGCCATGCCGGCAAAGTCTAGCCTCTTCTTTTCTGCGTTCACCAATTTGGGGAACTTGAACGAGGTGACCAGTATCGCGGCCACTCCGACCGGCAGGTTCACGTAGAACACCCAGCGCCAGTCCATGTTGTCGACGATGAATCCACCCATGAAAGGTCCGATGATGCTCGACACCGCGAAGATGGCACCCAGCATTCCCTGGATCTTGCCCCGCTCGGTGGGGGCGTACAGGTCCGCGACCGTGGACATGGCCACCGGCATCAGTGCACCGCCACCAAGACCTTGAATGAACCGGCACATGATCAGCTGCTCCATCGACCCGGACATCCCTGCCAGGATCGAACCGCCAAGGAACAGGCCCATTCCGGCCAGGAACACTGGCCTACGGCCATATAGGTCGGACATCTTTCCGGCGATCGGGATGGTGACGGTCTCGGCGAGCATGTAGGCGGTGAACAGCCACGAGAACAGGCTCATGCCTCCCAGGTCACCCACGATCTTTGGCAGGCTGGTTCCGACCACCGTCTGGTCCAGTGAGGCGATAAGCATGCCTAGGGCCAATCCCAGCATTATGAAAGTACGGGCCCTCTTCTTGGTCCGCTCTTCAGCGGTGAGAGGTTTGGTTTCTACTTTTTCCTTCTTTGGTCTTCCAAACATCATGACACTTCCTTGGTTGGTCGTGAATTACTTTCCGCAGCAGGCTTCATTGCGGTGGTTCTGCTTTTCTCTCAGGAACTCCAGGAATGTGCCTTCCTTGGCACCTAACAAGCGCTCGGCCAGGAAAGATACCACCTTTACGTTGTGCTCCTTGTCCTCGCAATAATCGGCACCGCTCTCGCTGTGGTCGATCACGCTCTTCAACGCGAACAATCCCGTGGCCGTCTCCCGGGGATAGGGAGTGTTGAAGACCCCCTCATCCACCCCCTGACGAATGATCGATTCCAAGGCTGGGACCAGGAACTTCATGGTACGGGCCTGGAACTGCAAGTGCAACGCCTGGTTACGCTCTTCGTGGAAATATTGCATTAGCTTTCCCCCGCGAACCTTGATTACGTCTGCCGGTGGGGTCATGGCGTTCAAACGCTCCATCGCCGTCAATCCCTTACGGTTGACAGCCTCCACCACGATCTGTTCCATCTCCGCCAATATCCGGTCGACTATCGCTGACAGCAGCTCCTCTCTGGACTTGAAATAGTAATAGAACAACCCTTTGGCAACCCCAACTCTCTGGACGATATCGTCTATGGATGTGTTTTCGAACCCTTTTTCGTTGAACAGCGCCTCGGCGGCGTTGATGAACTCCAGGCGTCTATCGGAGGCGGCTTTAGTAGAGCGAGGCATCGTATTACCTGACTGACCGTCAGTCAGTAAACAAAGTTATGTATATATTTGTTTCGAGGCCGAACCAATGATCGAGACGGAAATGATGTCGGGATCGATCGACCAGTTGACCATTTTACATGTCCCGGTGAGATGGTTTATAATTTATTGAAAAGGATGGGTCGGGAGGGGGTTGCCCTCCATCGGTTTGGTAAAGCCTTACAACAGTAGGCCGGCGGCCTTCAGCTCTTCGGTAATCTTGTCGACCGCCGCTTCCACGTCCTGCGGCTTCCGTGCACCGGTACATACCAGTTTGCCTGAGCCGAACAGCAACAGCACTACCTTTGGCTCGTCCAGACGGTAGACCAGGCCGGGGAACTGCTCCGGTTCGTACTCCACGCGCTCCAGACCAAGGGTGATGGCTATGACGTTCAGGTTGATCTTCTGCCCTAGGTCGGACGAAGCAACTATGTTCTGGACCTCGATCTTCGGCTCGCTGTCCAAGTTGATCCCCGCCTTGCGGATCTGGGTCGTCACTTTGTCGATGGCCAGCTTTACCTGGTCCAGGCTCTTAGCCCCAGTGCATACGACCTTTCCACTGCGGAACAGCAGTGTCGCTGTCTTTGGTTCTTTCAAACGGTATATGAGACCGGGGAACTGCTCCGGTTCATAGTCCGCACCATCCAATGAGACCGCCAACGCTTGCAGGTCCAACTCGGTTCCGAGCGAGGCGGAGGCTACCACATTCTCTATCTTGTATTTGGAAATAGGAACACCTGACCAAGCCTAGTATATAACCTATATATACTAACTTTTGCCCGCTAAAATCGCTTTATTAACAGCGTTAATCCACATTAGGCGATGATTTTGCTCATTTTGTATGAAAACGGTGTTGCCTAGGCCCTTTGTTTCAATATACCGTCGAGAAACTACTTGTATGACTCTTTTTCATGTTTTCCTCATGTCCTCAGAAATAAAGATAGTAGAGCAGACACCCGTTCCTATGCTTTCGATGAGAGAGAAGATCCAAAACACCGCGATCAAATCCAAGATGGGTGAGATGTTCGGACAACTCTGGATGTACATGGAGAAGAACAAGATCCAGGTCGCCGGCCCACCGTTTGCCGTCTATCATGATTATGACCAACAGACCTGTGACATGGAATGCGGATTCCCTACGGTGAAGCCGGAGAAGGGAGAGGCCGACATCCTATCCTCATCCGTCCCTGGCGGTAAATGCGTGATGGCCACCCATGTCGGGCCCTACGAGAAGATCATGGACACCTACCAGATCATCCAGGAATTCATGCACAAAGAGGGGCTCAAACCGAAGAAGGTCATGTGGGAGAGATATATCAACGACCCGGCGACGGTGAAGGACCAGAATGAGCTGGTAACCGAGATCTACTGGCCGATCGATTGAATGAAGGGATTCGCAAATATCGGATGAGTCAATAAATGGATGGGATCGATCCTGGAAACACGGCAGTCGCAATAAGAGTATGATCCGTCCGATCATCCGAAGACCGCATGGAATACCTGTGACCGGCGTAGAACATCGCATAAACAGTAGGTGATGATGATGGCAAGAACAACTGCACTAACAAATTTCAAGATGATCGGCAGATCGATGTTGACGAGCAGCAGCGTGATCACCACCAGGATCGGGGCATGGAGGAAATAGACTGCAAAGGCATTCTCAGAAAGAAATCTTGTGCTTCTGCTCTGAAAGTTCATTCGGTTCTTATACCAGACCAACAGCGAAACGGATGCAGCCACGCAAAACGTCTGCTCCCAGATCGCCAGTGCCAGTGCCTGCCAATTCAGCCCTCCCATGAAGGAGGTGTAGTCGCTGTCCATCATCCCGCTGGAAAAGACAAGGACGGGCCATGCCAATATGGCGAGCACAATGGTCAGGTATTTCCATATCTTGCCCGCTCTCATCGGAAGGTCATCAAGCCATCCATTTTGCTTGGACATGATGCCCAGAGCGAACAGGATGACATACTGGAAGAAGAATGGTACCTGCATTATCCAAACATTGGACCCAATGGGATATACTATCCTGACCATGAAAGAACCGACAGCCATCATCAGGCCCAACGCGAGCAATTCGCGATTACCATAAGTTCTTTTCTGGAGAATAGGTAGATGTTTTCTCACTCCAACATAAACCAAAGTGAAAATCAGCAACACAATGGCGAACCAGAGTGGTCCGGGCTGATACCGCTCCGGGTCAACCAAGTATGCCAGGTAATAATCGAAGAACGAAGTGCCGTAATAATTTAGAAAATAGACAATCCCCGGCCCTATCATGATAATGAAAAGGATCACGGGTATTCCCAGCCGCTTCAGCCTCTCGGCGACAAACCGGCTCTTTCCCTTTCTTTCCAATGATGACGGAATGAAATACCCGGCCAGAAAGAACATCAGTCCCATGAAGAAGGTCTGAGAAACGGTGGGGATCCAGGTGAGGATCATTCCGGTCGCAGCATCGGTGGAAGCTCTATCGTAATAGAACCAGCCACCCACCGGCCCATAGGTCGCCGAAGCATGAACAACAATGACCAGAATGATCAATGTCCATCGAAGGTTGTCTATGTAGTGGAGACGACCGGTGCTCGGGTTCATCTGGGAAAATTAAGTGGTCCTGATGCTGAATAAACCCTTCCTTTGAAGGATTCTACATACGGCGATAGCATCATCCGATGACTACAAGATCGGCCCAGTGAGAGTTGGTAGGAACAGTCCGATGATGGATTGCAGGACCCATATGAGCAGTGCGATGACCGTTGCCTTTACCCACCCTATTTTGTAGAGCGCCTTTAACGCCAACAGCCAGAATATGCCGCCGACGATCGCCGGGATCAGACCGTTCCCCAGCCACCAAAAGGCAAATGCATAGACAAGCCACCCCACCACCGCGGCCAACATGGCCCGGCCTATGCTTTCACGCTCCCCCATCATCCTGGTGACGGCATAGATGATGATAGTTGAGACAAGGAACGCGACCAGCAGGACCACGATATTAGATGTATCGACCATAACACCCCCATCCTCAGATGAATGTATATTAAATCATGCCTCGCTCTTCGATACAGAAGGGTCGTCCAAATCTTTTTCCACTCATCGCACCAATTGCATCTCCAGTGGTTACATGAAATCCATCTGGTCCGGATCGCTATCGTTCGGTATGGTCAACATCCCGGTCAAGCTCTATTCCATAGTCGAGCATGCCGCCTCGCCAGGCTTCAAACTGCTCCATGTGGAGGACAAGAGCCCCATAGAGTATCGGAAATATTGCAAGAAACAGGACACGGAGGTCCCCTGGTCAGAGATCGTCAAGGGGCTGGAAGTTGAACCGGGATCGTACTTCCTGTTCACAAAAGAAGAGCTCGCCGGCCTTCGTCCAGAAAAATCCGATGCCATAGAGATCGTCGAGTTCGTCTCTCCGGATCAGATCGACCGCCCATACCTGGATGGACACTATTACGTTGGGCCGGAGAAGAAGAAAGAGAAGGCGTTCTTCATCTTTTCCAAGGCGTTGAAGTCCTCGAACAAGAACGCCATCGGCCGCTTCATGATGAGGGAGAAGGAATACACCTGCGCCATCGCCCCATACGAGAACGGACTGTTGCTGAGCACCCTGAACTATTCATATGAACTTAGAAGCATCAAAGGGGTGGAGAATATAGCCGACCCGGTGGAGATCAAGCAACAAGAGCTGGATCTGGCCATACAGTTGATCGAAAAGCTCAGTGCGGCACATTTTGACATCTCCCAGTACAAGGACCAGTTCGCCGAACATCTAAAGACGGCAATCCAGAAACGCGATCGGAAGGAACTGGTCATCATCGAGAAGGAAAAGCCCGAGACCACCGAGGAGAACCTCATCGATGCGCTGAAACAGAGCTTGGAGGCGTAACTTGTACGAACCTATGCTGGCGGCGATGGGGAGCAAGGACGACCTGGAACGGGAAGGATACATCTACGAACCAAAGCTGGACGGTACGCGGGCCATTTGCTACGTCGATTCGACCATGAAGTTCATCAACCGCCGCGGTCACGACATAACCGATCGCTACCCTGAATTCTCCTTCAGGGACCAGATAAAGGCCCGTTCCTGCGTGTTGGACGGGGAGCTCGTTGTCTATGACAAACGAGGCAATCCTTCATTCCATCTGCTCCAGAAGCGAGAGCAGTCCAAGACATCGATCGCCAAGTTCCTGAGCATCCAGCACCCAGCGACCTTTGTGATCTTCGACATACTCGAACTGGAGGGCAAGGACCTGCTCTATACCCGGTTGGAGGAGCGAAAGAAGATAATGCATGCGGTACTGCGCGAAGGCCATCACCTGCAGAGCATCGCCTATACCAAGGACGGAAGGAAGCTGTGGTCAGTGGTCGAACAGCGCAAGCTCGAAGGAGTCATGGCAAAGCGCTCCAATTCGTACTATGAACCGGGCAAAAGGTCTGACGCCTGGCTGAAGATCAAGGCATTGAAGACGGTGGATTGCGTCCTCCTCGGATACACCTCAGAGATCAGGACCATCTCGGCGTTGGCGTTGGGTCTCTACTTTGGCGACGAGCTAAGGTATGTAGGACGGGTGGGCACGGGTTTCACGGATAAGTACCTGGAGGAATTGAGGCCCATCCTGGATGGAATGCTGGCAGTATCTCCTCCCGTATCCAGCTATCCAGACGAACCGGTGATCACCTGGGTGAGGCCTGAGCTGATAGCCGAGGTGGAGGTGCTGCAGCTGACCCATGACAACCACCTCCGAGCGCCGTCATTTCGCCGGCTGCGCAACGACAAGGACGTCAGGGATTGTGTCATCGAACAGTTGGGTGAGGGGGCTGGTGCGTAAAGGAAAGCTAATGCTCAGGGACAGAACGACCCACCTTATGACAGAATCGGCCGCACCAGCCCGGTGGGCTTCCTCCTCGAAACATAACAGCAGAACCGCCCTATTTCAATCGGACCGAAGGAGAAACCTTTCAGGAAATGGGTGTATATACAGAAATGCAGAATGCTATTTGAGCTGTCCCAAGCGATGCGACTCGTGATTTTCACCAATAATATTATGATGCCATTGCACCAACTCTCACAGCAGTGATGATCGTGGAATTCAAGAACATAATTGTTGGAATCGATGGCTCGGAGAATTCGAAGCGGGCTGCGGAAGTGGCAGCGAACCTGGCAGAAATATTCAAGGGAAAGGTCACGCTGGTATCTGTGGTCAAGCCCAGCGAATATTCACTGGCGGTCGAGGACAAAGCCTTCATTGAGTCGCTGAAGGAATTCCATGACGACCTTGTCGAAGCGGTCAAGGACGACATAAAGAGACCGGAGATCGAGGTCGAGACCAAGATCGAGCTGGGCACACCATGGAAGGAATTGATCCGTTTGGCCAAGGCCGGCAACTGTGATCTGATAGTGGTCGGTTCCAGGGGTGTTGGCCAGGTGGCGGAGTTCCTGATCGGCAGCAATTCCACCAGGGTGGTGCAGCATGCCGAGACGCCGGTGCTGGTCGTACCTTAGGTTTATTTGGAACGGGGACGCCGTTTGCCCCGGCCTTTGGAGGAATCAGCCCCCTCCTTCATCCTGACCCAGATACCAAGCCCTTCCCTTTCAATGGAGAAGCTTCCGGGAAGCGCGGCGATCAACCCTACCAGGCTGCTCTTTCCATAGGTCCTAGGGTCGAAGGCCGGCTCTATTCGATACAGAGCCTCCCCCAGGTTTCCCAGGTTGACCCTTCCGTCGTCTCCCACCTTATTGCGGAATGCGTTGGTGAGCATGTCGAGCGCCTTCTCCGGGCTGAGACCTTTCTTCGGTGCATGCCGCTCTACCTTCTTCGGCTCTTCGGTGGCCAGCTCGGGACAGTGTTCCGACTCCAGCTCCTCTTCGACGGGCAGAAGGTTCTCTATGAAAATGAAACGGTCGCATGCCTTCTGGAACGTCGGGTGGGTCTTCTCGTTGCCCATGCCGATGACGAACAGACCTTCCTCCCTTATCTTCATGGCCAAATAGGTGAAGTCAGAATCGCTCGAGACGATGCAGAACCCCTTGACCACGTGCTTATGCATTATGTCCATGGCGTCGATGACCAGACCGATGTCGGTGGCGTTCTTGCCTGACCGGTTGGGGATGACCATCGAGGGCAGAAGCGCGAATTCGTGAAGCTTCTTTTTCCAGCAGACCAATTGCGGACTGCTCCAATCCCCATATACCCGCCGGATGATCACTGAACCATATTTCGATGCCTCGTTCAGCATCTCACCGACCATGTCCGAATTGGCGTTATCCCCGTCCACCAAGAAAGCTATCGGGCCTTCAGCGATCTCCTTTTCTGCCATCTTGTCCTCTTATGGTACATCGAACTTCATGTTTAACCAATCTGCGTATATGCTCTGCCTCTAAGACCACCAGCGTACCTCATTGACACATTCCGGGTTCGTTGATCTCGGTTTATCGACCTGGGTCATCTGAAGATCGAGGAGACCGTTGCAAAGGGTTCACACATCTCCTACTCGTTACGTTGATTGAGCGCCTGGTAGGTAAGGATCGCCACTCCCGATCCAAGCTGCCAGGCATCCAGGAGCTTTAGTTTCTGCCTATCGCCCAGGTTACGGAACATGGATATCCCGCCGCCGATCAGGACAGGATTGACAATGATGCGATACTCATCGACAAGGCCAAGCTTGGCCAGGGCCGATACTATGGCCCCACTGCCTAGCACCACGATGTTCTTGCCGGCCATCCTCTTCATTCGCATGATCCTTTCTGGGTCAATGTCGGCGGCCAGCGTGGAATTATTCCAATCGACCTTCTTGAGCTTCTTGGAGAAAACGATCTTGGGCAGATTGTTCATCCTCTCCTTGACGTATGGGTTATTAGCCGTATCGGTTGGCCAGTAGCTAGCCATCATCTCATATGTCACCCTGCCGAATAGTATGGTGTCGACAGTACCCATCATCTCGATCGTGTACTTCTCCAGTTCCCTGTCCCAAACGAACCAGTCGATCTCTCCGTTCGGACCGGCCATGTAACCGTCCAGAGAGACCATGTTCGATACGATGATCTTTCTCAATTCTGATCATTCTCCAGATGTTTATTGGTCCACCGATAATATAAAGACGGGGGTGGGTCCCCCCCATTTCGATCACCCCGATCGCATTTTCTTAAGCAGTTTGGCCATACGGTCCATGGTCGCTTCTGAGCCTTCCACCATTCCGGACTTGTACATCCCGTCCCGGTCATCGACGGACTGGAAGACCGATACGTTGGTAAGTTTGGTCTTTCCCTCGATCTCCTCGAAGGTGATGGTTTCAAAGAGGACGTGCCCCGGCATGCCCTCCCACTCCCATGTGTCCATGATCATCTCTGGGGCCTTCACATCATGATAGACACCATTGAAAGCATCCTCCTTTCCTTCCGCGTCACGCTGGATGACGCGCCATATCCCTCCCTTGCGGACATCCATCTTTTCCACCGTGGTGGTGTATCGCTCCGGTCCCCAGAACTGTGGGAATAGCTCAGGGTCGGTCTGTGCCTTGAAGACCAGTTCACGCGGCGCATCCTGGACCCTTATGATGGTGGCCGCTTGCTGGCCTGGCTCGACAAGCACCAAGGTCTTCATCTGCACGAAGATCTCATCGTGGATCGCGTCAGCGAGCTTATCGAAGGACTGGTTCCAGCCGCTCTCGGCATCCTTGGTCTCGCCCTGAGGCATGCCTGAATGAACCAGGGTCATGGTGGCCTTGCCGCCGTGCTCTTCGAAGCTGACGAAGACCCATAGCTCCATTGGGAACTCTCCTGGCATGCCATAGAACGAGGCTGGCACCACGTTGCCTTTCTCGTCGGAGAACGAATCGCTCATGGTCAGATGATAGGGCTCGGCCACCTCCTTGTAGGTCCCGGTGCTCCAATAATCCTTTCCCTCCGGTGAGCGCATGGCCAGCAGATATTTGCCTCCGACCCGCACATCCATCTCCGCGCTGGGACAGGTATAGCCCTTTGGACCCCACCACTTCATCGCCCGTTCGGGCTCGGTCCAATACTTCCATACCAATTCCCTGGGTGCATCGAAGGTTCTGGTAATGACTAGATCAATGCTCTTGCTCGGCTTTTCCTGCATCATCTGGTTCGTAGATTGGGCGTTCATTCTTGCACATCCTCTATTCATGTAGTCTATGTTACGAGGTCCTGCCTTCTCCAGCAAATCAAATGGCCGATACGCACGCAGGACACACATAAATCGACCCGAACGCGGAGGATATGAATATTGCCAAAGGCTGATTGCGTTGTTTTTGCCAAAACTCGTCCACAACGCGGAAAGCCTGGGATACTGGCATGAACGAATTATATCGTAATGAACTGGATCGATCTGTTGATATTGCCTCAATAATACCTTTAGATACCTGTTCGTGTTTGGAAAGGCCGTGGATGTCAGGCCAAGGCTAGTAATCTCCAAATGTATCGGGCTCGACGCTTGCAGGTACGATGGCAAGATGATAGAGTCCCGATTGGTGAACCGCATGAAGGGCAGGGTGGACCTGATACCAGTGTGCCCGGAGACGGCTATCGGATTGGGCGTTCCCCGGGAACCGATACGGCTCATCGCACTTAGGAACGCGGAGCGCAAGCTAGTCCAGCCATCGACGGGGCTGGACCTGACCGAGAGATCGCAACGATATTGCAGTTCCTTCCTTTTGGGATTGGACCAGGTGGACGGTTTCCTAATGAAATCGCGCTCACCCACATGTGCCCTCAGGGATGCCGGCCTCTATCTGGATGAGAAATCCGTATCTCCCCTGCCCCAGAAGGGCCCGGGACTACTAGGCGAGGCGGTCCTCGCCAGGTTCAGCGATCTGGCGGTAGAGGATGAGGTCCGATTGAACGACATGGGGATAGCGGAACATTTCCTCACCAAGCTGTACGCCTTCGCCAGGTTCCGCGAGCTGAACCAGGAGAAGGGCGCGCTGATGCAGTACCAAGCGGACAACAAGCTGCTGTTGATGGCCTATGGGCAGAACAAGATGAGGCTGCTCGGCAATATCGCCTCGAACCGCGACAAAAGGGCTGTGGAGGACGTGTTCGTCCAATACCGGTCCCTGCTCGGTTCCATGTTCGAGAACCGGCCAACAAGGGGGGGCGCGGTCAACGTGATGATGCATGCCATGGGTCATTACAAGGACCGACTGGAATCCCAGGAAAAGGAAAGATTCCTCGAAGCCCTCAGGGTATACCGTGAGGAAGGAAAGCCTCTTGAGAATTGCCTGTCCCTCATGCGTTCATACAACCAACGGTTCGGTAACGAATACCTTTCGCGCCAAACCTTCTTCGAACCGTTCCCGAAAGAATTGATCGATGCGTCATTGGCCGACCCTGGAGTATAGCCGGCCTCCGATTATCACCAGTCCAGCGGCCACGCCGATCATGACCAGCAGATCGACACCCAACCCGTGTTCATAAACACCGCCTTGTATCATCAGCCCCCGCAGCGCATCTACCACGTAGGTGAGCGGATTGCCGTACGCGATCACCTTCAGCCAGTCAGGCATCAGCGACACCGGATAGATGGCATTGCTGGCGAAGAATAACGGCATGGTTATCATCTGGCCTATTCCCATGAACCGGTCCCTGGTCTTGACCAGGCAGGCGATTATGAGCGACAAGGTTGCGAATATGGCCGCCCCCAGGACCACCACCAGGACCACTAATGGTATAGTGAACAGATCGAAGTTCAACTTGACCCCGATGGCCAGGGCCAGGACGTAGACGATGAGTGCCTGGGAAAGGCCCCGCAGACCGGATGAGATCGCCTTTCCCGCCACGATCGCCGTACGGGGTGTTGGACTTGCGAGGAACTTCTGCACTATGCCCAGGTCTCTTTCCCAGACGATCGATATCCCGTAGAAGATCGAGATGAAGAGCACGCTCTGAGCCAGTATGCCCGGTGTCAGGAAATCGATGTACGGGATGTCGCCGGTCGGGATGGCCTTGACCGACGAGAGGACCACACCGAAGATCAGGAGCCACAGTGCAGGCTGGACTGCCCTGGTCAACAGCTCGCTCGGGTCGTGACGAAGCTTCCTGGCCTCCAGCTCAGTGATCACCAACGCTTTCCTGATGAAATTCAAAGGATATCCAAGGGCAGCGGCGTCCCATCCACCTTGCTCAACCGAGGCGTCTTGCCGTTTGCCGCTCTCTTTGGATGTCACGGTAATTGCCTCCAGTCTGTATCGAATCCCCAGTGAAATGGATGAACACCTGGTCCAGGTTATCAGCGCCAACCTGTTCTTTCAGTTCCTTCGGGCTTCCCAGCGCTACCATCTTACTACGGTGCATTATGCCGATGCGGTCGCAAAGGGCGTCAGCCTCGTCCATCAGATGAGTGGTAAGGAACACCGTCGTCCCGAACTCCTCGCGGAGGCGGGCGATCATCTCCCATACGGCATGACGTGCGAGCGGGTCCAGGCCGACGGTGGGCTCGTCCAAGAAGAGTACCTTTGGACGGTGCAATGTCGACTGGGCGATCTCCAATCGTCGGATCATCCCTCCCGAGTAGGTGCGGACCAACTTGTCGCCGAACTCGGTCAGTCCCATCATGTCGATGGCCTGCCTTATGCGGGGGACCAGCTCGTCCCGGGGCACGTCGTACAGCTTGCCGAAGATGAGCAGGTTCTCAAAACCGGTAAGGCTGGCATCGGCCGATAGGAGCTGGGGGACGTAACCGATGATGCTTCTGACCTGCGCTGATCGGCTCACCACGTCCAACCCATCCACCGATGCCGTGCCGGAACTGGGCGGTAGCAGTGTGGTAAGCATCTTGATGGTGGTGGTCTTACCGGCGCCGTTCGGTCCCAGCAGTCCAAAGACCTCGTTCTTTTCCACGCTCAGCTCCAACGAATCGACCGCGACGAACTTTCCGAAGGACCGAGTGAGATTTCTGGTAGTGATGACCGGCAACTGTGCGCCTCGTTCGGTGTATCGATATGGGATGACGGAAGCGGTCGCTGATTATTTAACGCTCACCCACGAAAACATCGTTCATCCTGGGGTTCTGGAGGCCTAGTCGTAATCGGGTGTGTTCGGAGGGTTCGCCGGCTCATGTTCCGCTATATATCTGGAGATGGCCTCGTCCTGGTAGGTCAGGATGCCGTTCTGCTGGTTCTTGGAGAAGTATTCCCTGCCCTTGGGGCTGTTCATGGACCGGGCCACCTCTTCCGTGGTCGGTGCGATCAGCCTCCGGTCCAATTCCCTTGGGACCGGCACTGCGGCTATTACCAGGTCCAGGTCCTTCAAGAGCTGTCCCGATCCCGCTTCCTTCGGCCAGCCTGAACGGAGGTATCCGTTGGGATCGAAACCGAAATGTTCATCGTTGCCGTCCGTCATCTTGTCGGTTTTTTTCTTGACCAGACGTGACCATGCGAACTCGATGCGATCACGTTCCTTGAACTCTGGATTGACCACTATAGCAGTGGTCATCCAGTCGGTGCGCAGATGCCTGCCCTCCATTCCCTCGGCACGGGCCATGGCTATGCCTGCCGACTCCAGTTCGGATATCTTTGAGAACTTAAGTTTGAACGGTATCGCATAACCGACGCCCATGGCCCTGCCCTTCAACTCATCCTCCGGGAAGAACGTGGTGGTGCAGCATTTGCGCTTTGCGGAATATCGGCCGTAGTGGATGGGCAAGGATACCTTGATCTCGGCATCCATATTGAGCCAGTTCTCCCTCCACATACTTCGCCTTAGGTCCTTGCCCTGGTAATGGTCCTCCCATAACAGCGAACCTATCACAAGGGCGGCTCCCCTCATCATCATAGCTTCCCACGGACCATGGTTCCCTTACTTAGACCTGATGGTCCGACGAGCACAGCATATTTGTAGGAAGGGTTCGCATAGAATCGGACCGAAGAAGGCTTGTTGTCATGGTTAAGGAACTTTCTCCGGAACAATGTCGTCGTGCTTGCCCCGAACTGCCATTCGATTGTAGGACAACAAAGGACCTGATACCTTCGAACAAGATCATAGGGCAAGACCGTGCAGTGAAGGCCCTGCAGTTCGGCCTTAGGATCAGAAGCAAGGGTTTCAACATTTACATAGCCGGGATGCCCGGGACCGGAAGACGGTCTGCGGCCGTTGATTTCGTCAAAGATCTGGCGAAGGATATGCCGGTGCCTCCTGATTGGGTATATGTCTACAATTTCCATGAGGCATCGAAACCCAACGCCCTGGCCCTGCCAGCCGGCAAGGGTAAGGAGTTCAAGGACGACGTTGAGAAACTGGTCAGCGGAGTTCCGGTCGCGCTGAGGAACGCGTTCGAATCTGAAGAATACGCCAAGAAACGCCAGAACACCATGAAGGCGATAGAGGAGGAGAGGGAGCAGTTCACGAAAGAGATCAACCGCATGACCTCGGAGGCGGGTTTCCAGATCCAGCAGAGCCCGATCGGCATGGTCCTGGTTCCCATCGTGGATGATAAGCCGCTCACCCCCGAGGAGTTCAACCAGTTGTCAAACGGTGTCAAGGAAAGAATGAAGGTAAAACAGGACGAGCTGCAGGCCAAACTGCAGAAACCTTTCATTCAGTTCCGTGAGCTCGAGGAGAAGGCGGAAAAGACGGTAGGGGACCTGAACCGCGAAGTGGCCATGTACGTGCTTGACCCCATGCTCTCGACCATCAAAAAGAAATATGGCAGCAATAACGAGGTCATAGAATACATCGATGATGTTCTGAAGGACATACTGGACAATCTCGCCAAATTCCTAACACCGGTGAACAAGGAACAGCTCCCCTTCTTCATGGAGGCCCCTGACCCGATGGCCAACTACAAGGTCAATCTGATCGTGGACAACTCTGAGCTAAAGGGAGCGCCGGTGGAGATAGAGCTAAACCCATCATATTACAAGCTCTTCGGCGCCATCGAGAAGGAGGCCCGGTTCGGCGCATTGGTCACCAACTACACCATGATCCGGAGCGGACTGCTGCACAAGGCGAACGGCGGCTTCATCCTGATGCCTGTGGAAGGGCTGTTCACCGATCCGACCATCTGGATATCGTTAAAGCAGACCATCTCGAGCGAGAAGCTGGAGATCGAGGAGAAGGAGGCCAGGTTGGGTTTCATAGCCACGAAATCGCTCATGCCCGAGGCCATTCCTTTCGATACGAAGATCGTGATCATCGGTGACCCGAGGATCTATGATATCCTCTATACCGCGGACAAGGATTTCAAGGAGCTGTTCAAGATAAAGGCCGACTTCGATACCAGTATGGAACGCAACGATGAGAACATAAAGCAGTACGTCACCCAGATATGTTCCCTTTGTGCCAAGGAGAACCTTCTGCCGATCGACAGCACTGGGTTGGCGGCGATCATAGAATACTCATCCAGGTTAGCGGATGACCAGAGCAAGCTCAGTACACAGTTCGCCACCATCTCAGACACGGTCCGGGAGGCTGATTTCTACGCCAGGGAGGCCAAGTCGGAAATCATCACCAAGGAGCACATCCAAAAACAGCTAGAAGAGAAGCTCTATCGATCGAACATGATCCAGGATAAGCTGGAGGAATTCATCGCCAAGGGGATAATTCTGATCGATACGGAGGAGAAGGCGGTCGGACAGGTAAACGGCCTGGCAGTGCTGGCCACCGGTGATTTCATGTTCGGTAACCCCTCCAGGATCACCGCCTCGATCGCCGTAGGCCGTGAGGGTGTGATGGACATAGAGCGTCAGGCACAGATGTCCGGACCGTCCCACACCAAGGGGGTCCTTATCCTCTCTGGATACCTGAACGACACCTATGCCCGGGAAAAGCCGCTTTCTCTCTCGGCCCGGCTGGTCTTCGAACAGAACTATGGAGGGGTCGATGGAGATTCTGCATCATCCACCGAACTGTACAGCCTACTATCGGCGCTAGCAGACGCCCCCATCAAACAATACATCGCGGTCACCGGGAGCGTCAACCAGAAAGGGGAGGTCCAGGCGATCGGCGGGGTGAACGAGAAGGTCGAGGGGTTCTTCGAGATCTGCAAGGCCCGGGGACTGGACGGCAAGCAGGGCTGCATGATACCCAGTTCAAACGTTCAGCATCTGATGTTAAAGGAAGAGGTGATCGCCGCCATAAAGGCCAAAAAGTTCCATATCTGGCCGGTTAGCACAATCGCCGAGGGCATCGAGGTGTTGACCGACGTACCGGCAGGAAAGAGGAACGCCGACGGCACGTTCAAAAAGGATTCCATCAATGCACGGGTGCAGAAACGCCTGGACGATATGGCGGATCGGGTAAAGGAATACAAGGCCTGATTATGGACGAAGTTCCATGACCGGCGCCAGGTTCATCATGCCGGCCGAGCTCGAGAGGCTGATGCCGATGATCGAGAAGGGCGAATGCCTACTGCTGGATATCCGCTCCTCGGCCGAATACCGTACCGGGCATATCGCAAGTGCCATGCTGATGCCGGTCGAAGAACTCGAGAAGCGTGCGGAGGAACTCGACAGAAGAAAGCCCCTGGTCATATATTGCCGCACTGGAAAACGTTGCCTTCGAGTGCTGCCATTACTCACCGGAGGAGACCAAGGCGAACTGCTGATACTTGAAGGCGGGTTGGAACGTTGGCCTGGCCGTCTGGTATCCGACTGATCACCAGGAGCGGAACAGGATTTCGGACCGGTCTAGGAGAGAACATACCCTTCTAGGGTCGAAATGGGGATTGACCTCCAGCACCGACATTATCAGTTCCTCCGGCCCCAAACCGATACGGTCCTCCAAGAAGAATGCCGTGGTCAGGATCGCCAGGTCCATTTCATCATAGAGACCATAGGACCGGATGCAACAGTTCGCCCTTTCTTTGATCTCCATTGGGATATCGACCGAGACACCCCCGCGTGCGCTGATGCTGCTTCTGCCGTGCTCCTTCACTGCTGTCACCATGCCCGCCTCCACTGCCAGGCAGAGAGCGTTCTCTACCGATTCGGAGTAAGGTCCGTTCATAAAAAGGTCGAAAGCTAGACGAACATGGCCTTCTCTGGAGAGCAGATAGAACAGTTTCTGCAATCTGCTCCTTCCCATGGGTCGGACTGGTAACATGCGCTCGATCTCCCGCACGAAGTACGTAGCCAGCGCTGCCATCATATGTTCTGTTTCCAAGCCGTCACGCTCCCTGACAATTGATCTCATGTCCGCTTCGATGATCTAGAATATCGACACGGGGTTATCCCCATTGCCGTGAGAGGGGGACGAAAGTGAGTGTTGAGCGCCGACACTGGAATATCCGAGCTGGGTACGACATCAAAAGGAAGGTTTCCTCCCTGAAAGTGGGGAGCGGGCCAAAATTGGTATTTACTGATGGCATTCCGGTAATAGGTGTGAAATGAAATACTCAGAAGCAAGGCAAGGTCGGGTGTTCGTTCTGAGGCTGGAGGATGGAGAAATAATTCATGAGGCCGTCGAGAGCTTCGCCGAGGAGAAGGCCATCAAAGCCGCCGCCGTCATCGTTCTGGGAGGAGCTGATAAAGGCAGCAACCTGGTCGTAGGGCCGGAGGATGGGCGTTCGGAGAAGATAAAACCGATGAAGACGGTCCTAGGGGATGTTCATGAGATGACAGGAACTGGAACCATCTTCCTGGATGAAGAGGGGGTGCCCAAATTGCATATGCACATCTCCACCGGTCGCAACGAGAGGGCGATCACCGGATGCGTACGCAACGGGGTCAAGGTCTGGCTAGTCGCCGAAGTGGTCATTTTCGAATTGATCGATTCGAGTGCGACACGCAAACTCGACAAAGCGACTGGATTCGAATTGCTCGAACCCTGAGCAGTAATGATTATTAGGCGGCAGGCCGAATCTCTCATCCTGAGGTAAGGCGGTTGAGCCTAGAGCAATGGTATGTGTCCAAGATGGTAAAGGGACTCAACAGTGATGAAAAGCAGTCAATGGTCAGAATGATCACCGAGGAGTTCATCTCCAGCATGAGCCCGCAAGAAAGAAAGGAGATGGTGAGGATGGTCCTCCCAGATATCGTGGATCGGCTGATGATAGGAATGACCCATGACGACAGAAAAGAGTTGATCGGGAGCATTATGCCCTTGATGCTCGCGCAATTAGGGAATACCAAGGAGGAGGCTCGTGACAAGAGGAACAGCAAAGCCCACCCCGAAGGAAATGAACATCTATGACCGGTTAGTTCCCTGAACGTAGCCCTTCCGGATAGACCAACGATCGTCGACCGGTCAAACTTGAATGCTATTTTCTAAATGGGCTTCGGCGGCCTCGATCATCAAGGATATCTGCTGTTTGAGCTTGGTCTCATCGGCCATGCCATCAGCCACCGTCAATGCCTTCTGGAGAAAGCCTTTCTCCACCCTATGCTCGTTCGAATCGTGTGCGAGATCGGCCATGAGCATCAGTTCCTCGAGCAGGTCCGGCGCATCATCCGTCCTCTTCGAAGCGATCGCCAACGATTCCTCGAACGCCCTGTGGCCTTCCTCCTTCCTCCTCATAAGGGCATAAGATGAGCCGAGATAGGCACAGACCACCGACTCTCTGGCCGGATTTAACGTCTTTCTAGAAGAATCAAGTGAACGGAGGAAGGACTCTGCGGCCTTCCGGGGTTTGTCGTTCGCTAGGTAGAGTATTCCGAGAGTGAGCGCCATCTGATCCTTGTGCTCGGCCTCCATAGGCAGGTTCTTGATGCTTTCTAAGCAGAGTTCCAACGCGAACTGCGGCCTTCCGTCCCTCACGTGCGCCTCAATGGCCTTGAGCATCTTTTCCGGGGCCTGGACCATATCGCGGTAGTAGTCGCCTAACAGAAGTACCGAACGGGTAGCGTATGCCGGACCCAGTTGCAGTTTGTATTCCTGGTCCATCATTTCGTGGCGGGAGCCATGTTCCATCTCCCGGAACATCCTGAGGCCCATCGCTTGCATGATCAGAAAATGCAGCGTCTCGGGGACCATGACCCGGTCCTGGATGGCAAACAGGATCCACGATGTCCGGTCGTCCGGAAGACCCATCTTTGCGGTGACCTCCATTGCTTTTCTGTCCAAGATTTCCTGGAAATCTGAAAGCGATTCCAATGAGATAGGGTCCACCCCTCTAAGCCTTAGCCCGTGGTCCACCAGTTCCTGCATCAAGGCAATGAAGCCCTCCTCACTGTCCACGTCCTTGGACACAGCAGACCAACGTACGCAGGTCAGTGCGGTATCTAGGTCGTCCAGTTGCACGATGTCCGATTCCACGTCCTTTAGCTGGAGCGGGCAGCTCTTCTGTTCGCCGAACCTAACGTCCCCTAACTTGAAGAAGAGCTCTGGATACAATCCGAGGAGCCTGTCCCTCTCCTTTCCGTCATAACTGTTTCCCGGGAACATCAGGTCGACCGCCACCTCGGCGGCAAGAGCCTCAAGGTCCCCAGCGAACCAGGATTTGGATTTCAGGCGTTTGGTCACCTCACGGAACAGCCCTAGGTCAGACGACATCGACACCAGCATATCGTCCTCGGCCACTGCGTTGGCGAGGAACTCCCGTCTTTTCAGCGCCGGAAGTCCTGCGAATTGTGGGGAAGCGCATTGAACGAACTTCTCATGGAGATCCCCCCAATTCCTCATGAAATCGAAATATCGGGTGAACTCTTGGAATGGAAAACTGTTGTAGAGATCTCCCATCGCATTCACCTCTTCCATGTCTCCTTCCACCGATTAAAGTGTAGCAACTACAATTTATATTTGGAGTATGGAGGACGACTCTTGATAACGACCACAAGGAATATTCTTTACCTCCAGTGCCCCTTTCTTGATCCATGCGCTTGGTGTGTTGGAACGTGAACGGGATCAGGGCGGCCTATCGGAAGGGGTTGCTGGAGTGGATCCGCAAGGATTCGCCGGACATCCTTTGCCTTCAGGAGATAAAGGCCAGCTGTGAACAGTTGCCAAAGGATCTTTGCGATATCCCAGGTTATGAACCGTATTTCACTTCGGCTGAAGAGCGCACAGGATATAGCGGCGTGGCTCTCTACACCAGGGCCCACCCGGAAAAGGTCGATTACGGCATCGGGATCGATCGGTTCGACACGGAGGGCAGGACGATGATAGCCCACTATCCAGATTTTGTCCTGTGTAACATCTACTTCCCCAACGGCAAGGCTTCCCCGGAACGGTTGAGGTACAAGATGGACTACTATGAGGAGTTCCTCCGATACGTCAATGAACTGAGGTCTAAGGGAAGATCGGTGGTCATATGCGGGGACATCAACACCGCCCACAAGGAGATCGACATCGCCAGACCGAAGGACAATATGAAACGGTCTGGTTTTCTGCCGGAAGAAAGGGAATGGATGGACCGGCTAGTTGCCAACGGATTCATTGATACATTCCGGGAACAGCATCCAGGAGAGGTGAAGTGGTCCTGGTGGGACCAGAAGACGCGCGCCAGGGAAAGGAACGTGGGCTGGCGGATCGACTATTTCTTTGTCAGCGCAGACCTGATGCCACGTGTGTCCAATTCCTTCATCGAGGATCAAGTGACCGGTTCAGACCACTGTCCAGTGGGCATCGAGATGGAATAGTCGACCGGAGTGACTTGGTAACAACAGAAGGGAACATCATTCATGTATGATGGCAGATGGCAATTTATGCGATGTTCAGGACTACGAAGGAAGCCGCCATGATTTAATAACCGAGGAGGGACTGTATGCAGCCAGAAGGTGCTGATTTGAAAGAGCCGAAACAAGTTGCTCTTGTCGCATGTGAGGGTTATGGCCGGGACCTGGCACTCGACGCGGTCAAACGCTCCGTGGACCTGATCGGGGGCATAGGACATTTTGCGAAACCTGGACAGCGGGTTCTCCTGAAGCCGAACATACTGATGCCTTCCACGGCTGACAAGTGCGTGGTGACACATCCTGACATCGTCTATGCGGTGGCCAAGTTGTTGGTCGACAACGGCTGCAAAGTGATCATCGCTGAGAGCCCAGGAGCAGGGATGGTGTACAGCGCAGCGAACCTTAGGAAGGCATACGAGAAGGTCGGCTATGACCAGGTCGCAAAGGACCTGGGGATAGAGCTCAACGAGGACGTGGGGGCACGGGATGTGGCCAACCCCAACGGCGTTTTGATGAAGCGGCTGAGGCTCATCGAGCCGGTCTTCAACGTCGATGCCGTCGTGGTCGTTTCCAAAATGAAGACGCACCTTTTCACGTATATGACCGGGGCCGCCAAGAACGCGTTCGGCCTGGTGCCTGGAATGGAGAAGCCCACCTTCCATGCCAGATTGCAGAGGACCGAAGAGTTTGCCAGGATGATTGTGGACATCAACGAATTCGTCAAACCGACCTTGGAGATCATGGACGCGGTGGACGCGATGGAAGGTGATGGGCCCCAGTCGGGAACTCCAAGGCATGTTGGGGCGATCCTGGCCAGCGGATCCTATTCCGCGCTCGATGTGGTGGCCTCAAGGATCATGTCGATCGATCCGACCGAGATATGCACGATAAGGGCAGCGGTCGAGCGCGGGCTTCTGGCCGAAGATCTTTCGGATGTGGAAGTGATCGGCGAAGAGCTGGATAGATTCGTCGTCCCGGACTATCAAAGGCCGTCGACCTTCATGGGCAGGAAAAGGAGCGGGGGGAGGACGATGAAGGCTATGATGTCCCTGATCAAGGTCTATGCCCTGAGACCGAGCATCGTAAGGTCCATGTGTGTTGGGTGCGGCAAGTGCTACCGCGGTTGCCCGATGAAGGCGATCAGCATGAAGGACGGCAAGGCCAAGGTCGACCAAAGCAAGTGCATCCGCTGCTATTCCTGCCACGAGTTCTGCGATAGCCATGCCATACTCCTTAGGAGAAGCCTTGGCGGAAAGGCCATGGCCGTTTTCATGGAGAGAAAGAAGTGATAGCGGACGGCTGAGGGATGAGCACGTGAAGGGTTGCCACTTCCAGGATGTTCCAAGAAGGAAGAGCGTTTGCCTAAGGGTCCTGTGCCAGCAACGGGAACGCCAGCCGCATTATCGCACCTGCGACGAGCATCGAGAAGAAAGATGCCAGTATCGGGCGTGGGACGTCGATGTTAGGTTGGAGGTCGTCAGGCAGCGATCTCTGTTGACAGATTCCTGCCCCGGCTGTAACGGCAGGCACGAAAACCTGGCGGAACAATATGGATGCGTCTGCCGCTGCCGGATGGAGGAGGCGTTCAGAAGCTCACCCGCGTACCTTGAGGCGGGGAGCGTGGACGATCTTTTCGAAGCTGCGCCGCTGATGATCAGGGCTAACATGTGGAGGAAGCTCCGGAATGCCGTTGTGGAGCGGGATAGGGGCGTCTGTCAGGATTGCGGGAGGGAGCTTACCCACCTGCCGAAATGGTACACCGAGGTTCATCACATTATCCCCCGGATACGTGGTGGCGGCGATCATCCGGCGAATCTGAAAACGCTGTGCATCGAATGCCATCGTAAGTACACGGACGAGATGCTGCTCTCCCGTATCGAACGCACCGATGAGGCCTACCAGGCGGCAATCCTATTCAAGAAGTAGGCCGGGCCTACTTCGGTTTCTCACCGAACGCTTTCAGTCCGTTGCTCACCACCTCGCGCGCCTTGGGGTTGAAGATGTTGCTGAACACCACATGACGCGCTGTCTTGTTGTGGGCCAGCAGAGACATGAGCTCCAGCACGCCGGACTTGTTCTTCCAGGCGTTCAGATATGCGTCATAGCCCTGCTGTACCAATCCCTCCAGTTTGTCCTTGTCCTTGCTCCCTACGTACTCGTAGACGCGGTGGTTACGCTTCCATTCATCCGGCCCGATGGTCCCTTCCTTCTCCATCTGCTGCCAAAGCGGAGTTCCCACCAGATAGTCGAGGATGTTGATCTCTACAGCATGCGGCCTGAGCCGGGATATCATGTCGATGGTCTTTCTTATCTCCTCGTCCGATTCCACCGGCGCACCAAGTATGAACGAGGTGACAACGATCATGTCGGCCTCCTTTGCGTTCTCCACGGCGGAGACTATCTGGGCGGGCCTGATCTTCTTGTTGTAATAGTCGAGCACTGTCTCCGAGGCCGACTCGGCCCCGAAGTACATCACGTCGAATCCGGCCTTCTTCATGGTCCTAAGCATGGCCAGCGAAGCGTTGTTCACCCGACCCTCACAATAGAACCTCATCTTGATCCCCTTCTCGCGGATCAGGCTACATAACTTGTCCACCCGCTCCTCCTTGTGGGTGAAGTTGTCGTCCACCAGAACGGCGCTCCGATAGCCTTCGTCGTACAGCAATTGCATCTCGTTGACAACATTCTCAGCGCTGCGATAGCGCCATCTCCTCAGCGAGAAGGCCGCGCATGAGCAGTACGAACAATTGAAGGGGCATCCCCGAGAGGTGGAGATAGTGGTGAACTTGCCGAAGGTCAGTGGAATGCCCTGCATGGTGTATCCATACTCGACCCCGGAGAGCATTTTCCGGTCTGGCATCGGAAGGGCGTCGAGGTCCTCGATGATCGCGATCTGGTTCGAGATGTGCCTTCCCTCATCCAAATAGCTTATGCCAGCCACCTTGTCCGGCTTCCTGCCGGACTCGATGCAATCGAGCAGATCGACCATGGCCTGTTCTGCCTCCCCCTTGATGATGTAGTCTATGAACGGATATCCGCGCAGGATCGGTTCAGAGGCAAAGGTAGCGTGATAGCCTCCCAGGACGATCACTGTATCCGGGAGCCGCTCCGATACCTTTCGGATCGTTTCAATGGCCTTGAGAAAGGTGTGGGTGGAACAGTTCATCCCGAACACGTCCGGCTTTTCCCTCGCCACAAGCTCGACCAGCTGATCGCTTTCCATGTTCAGGCAGAAGGCGTCCACCACCTTGATGTCGTCATTGCGGTACTTTTTTACATTTGCCGCTATGTATAGAAGACCGAGCGGAGGCCATAGCTCAGCGGTCTTCCATGGTGGAGTTGTGAGAATTATCTTCATGTCTTTCAGATCCCGACTTTTTTAGATCAAAATTGGCGCAAAGATAATAGTGGTTTTTCCAGTCTAAAACATTTTGCCTTCCAATCTATGGCCAGAAATAGGTTAATAATGACCTATGATGAGATACCGGTATGCATGGCCGGGTATTCGAGGTTAGGAAGGCCGTAAAGGAGGACTATGATATCATCATCGCTCTCTGGACCAATGCTGGATTGCACCATAAACCCTATGGAAGGGATTCCAGAGAAAACTTGGAAAGGGAGATGACAGACCCAGAGGTGGACTTCCTGGTAGCTTTGGAGGGAAATCATATCATCGGTTCGATCATAGGGACCAACGATGGCCGGAAGGGATGGGTGAACCGGCTGGCAGTTGACCTTGACCACAGAGGCATGGGCATCGCCGAGGACCTGGTGGAAATGATGGAGGATAGATTCAGATCCCGCTCGCTAAAGATCTTTTCCTGTCTGATCAATGCTGAGAACGGGCCGTCCCGATCACTATTCGAAAGGATCGGTTACGACCGTCACCCAGAGGTGTTGTACTATTCAAAGAAGATCGACCCTGAGGTCTGAAGCGACAATTATCATGTCATGGAAAACGAGGGAACAATATATCTCCGGATAAGGCAAATCACATGGGAATGCCCGAACCCCAGGCTTCATCCATCAGAATCCTGGTTGTAGATGATGAGACAACCCTTCTAGAGATAGCCCGGGAGTTCCTGGAACAGGTTCCAGAGTTCACCGTCGATGTGGAAGCGTCCCCGCTCAAGGCGCTTCAGAGGCTTGCCTCCAATAGCTATGATGCAGTCGTTTCAGACTACCAGATGCCAGGACTGGACGGCGTCCAATTCCTGAAGACCCTCCGCTCCCAAGGAAACGATATCCCTTTCATCCTTCTCACCGGCAAAGGTCGGGAGGAGGTGGCAATGGAAGCGCTCAACAACGGAGCGGACTATTACCTTCAGAAAGGTGTCCAGGTCAGGCCGCTCTTTGCCGAACTGACCAACATGCTACGGCGAAGCGTCGAGCACATGAGGAATGGACAGGCGATCAAGGAGAGCGAAATAAAGTATCGAAGGCTGTTCAATAGTAGCCGCGATGCAATAATGGTCTGGAGGCTGGACGACGAAAGTCACTTGGTCGATGTCAACGAGAGAGCGTGCTCGCTGCTGGAGTATTCCCACAATGAGCTTCTCGACATGAACAGGACCGTTCTCTTGGCACCAGAATACAGCGATGCGGGATTTGCTCCCAAGGGGCCGCTCATTGACAAAAGGGAGACCTCCGTCGAACTGACATTGGTCTCCAGATCCGGCGAAATGATCCCCAGTATGGTGAAGACCAATGTCGTGGAGATCCAGGGGGTCGGTCACGCCATCTCCATCGTCCTCGACCAGCGGGAAAGGCACCGTTCCGAGAAGGAAGCGAAGGAACGGGAGGCGAGGTTCCGAGCGATCTTTGAGAATTCCGCCACCGGGATCGCTCTGGAGGACTCGGACCGGAGGATCCTGGAATGCAATCAGGCATTGGGCCGGACATTCCATAGGAAGTGCGAGGATCTCCGGGGGACCATAGCCTACGACCTTATGGACCCAGAGAGGGCGAAGGACGACCGGATCGAGTTCGACCACCTAATGAACGGTGAGCTGGACCAATACACCAGGGAAAACCAGTATCGGGACAAGGACGGGTCTGCCATCTGGGCCAACGTGCATTTCTCCCGGATCAGGGATAACGGAAGGAACCTGGCCCTCGCCATGGTCGAGGACGTGACCAAGAAAAGGCAGGCGGAGAACATCCAATCTTCCCTCTACCAGATATCCCAGGCGACCGTGTCATCGCCGAACCTGGATGCGCTCTATGGCAGCATCCATCAGATACTGTCCGGGCTTATGCCGGCCAAGAATTTCTTCATCGGCCTGGTGGCGGACGACAACGAATCGATGACCTTCCCTTACTTCGTGGACGAGAGGGACCCAAATCCTGGCAGGGTTTGCAGGTGCAGGACCACGTCCAATTACGTGATCCGGACCGGCAAGCCCCTTTTCATGGACAAGGGCCTCTGGGCCAAGCTGATCGCCGAAGGAGAGATCGTGCCATCCGGATCCTTGCCCATCCAGTGGATGGGTGCCCCTCTGAAGGTCGGAGGGAGGACCATAGGGGTTATGGTGGTCCAGAACTACACTGGGACCGTCACATACACCAATCTTGACCTGGATATTCTGATGTTCGTTTCCGACCACGTGGCTTTGGCAATCGATCTCAAGAGATCGGAGGAGGCGCTGAGGGAGAGCGAACGTAAGGTTTCCACCTTGATGGGTAACCTGCCCGGTATGGCTTACCGGTGTCGGAATGACAGGGAATGGACCATGGAATTCGTTTCCGAAGGCTGCCGGATACTTACTGGCTATCCGCCCCAGGACCTCATCGGTAACAAAATCCTAAGCTATAAGGACCTGATCCACCCGGAAGATCGAAAACTGGTGTCGGATGAAGTGACAAAGGGCGTGGATGGAAGAACCCAGTTCCACGTGGAGTACCGAATTATGGCAAGGGACGGGGCCGTCAGATGGGTTTGGGAGCGAGGGTGCCCGGTGTTCGACGGGGCTGGGGGATTCGTAGGCCTGGAAGGATTCATCACCGATGTGTCCATGAGGAAGAAGGCCCAGGAGGACGTGGGACTGGCTAACAGGAAGCTCACCTTGCTCGGGGATCTGACCAGGCATGACGTGCTCAATCGGGTCACCATGCTGTCCGGATACCTGGAGCTCATCAACAAGAACGAAAAGGACGAAAAGTTGCGTCGCTATGCGGAGAAAGCTGCGATAGCGGCTCGCTCCATAGGGGAGCAGATGGAATTCATAAAGGAATACCAGGGAGTGGGGATCGGGGAACCGGAATGGGTCGACATGGACCCTCTGGTGGGCAGGGCAGTATCAAAGACCGATCTGGGCATCATCGGCATCTCTCATGATCTGGAAGGACTGTCCGTTTTCGCCGATCCGATGATAGAAAAAGTATTCTGCAACCTCATGGAGAACTCGGTGAAGCATGGCATGACAGTCTCTCGAATCACGATCACCTATCTCAGAGGGAACGATTCAGTGGAGATCTATTTCAGGGACGACGGGAACGGCATCCCATCGGACACGAAGGGGCAGTTGTTCGATAGGAGCTACAAGCGCAGGCTAGGCCACGGCATGAACTTCGTTCAAGAGGTGCTTCGAATAACAGGAATGGAGATAGACGAGATCGGCCTTCCCGGAAAAGGAGCGCTGTTCCGCATCAAGGTGCCGACTGGATGCTATCGTTTCAAGGAAGAGGTCAGTAAAAGTTATATGAGCGACACCTCCGTTATCGACCAAGGGAGGGCCGAGAAATAATGTATGTCATCCTGGCCATCGATGCACAATCATTCTCCAGCAAGACGGCGAAGTATGCCATAGAATATGCGAAGGCCATAGGACTGGACCTGCTTGTCATGTCGGTCCTGAGCAAGAAGGACATGGAGGAGAACCCTCGGCTCGTCAAGTTCACAATGATAGTCATGTCCCGCATAAAGACGGAGGCAGGGGATGAAGGGGTAGAGGCAAAGACCTTGCTTGAAAAAGGATCGCCTATGGAGATCATCCTCATCGAGGCGGACCGGATCGGTGCAAAGGCCATCATTCTCGGCCCGACCGCCAAGACCGGCTTGGACAAGTTCATGATCGGCAGCGTCTCCGAGGGACTTATCAAGGCAGCGAAGTGCCCTGTCGTGATCGTGAAATGATCCGCACTGAACGGTATCGAGCATAGGTTCGCCTGCTGCCGAACCTGCCAGTCATGAATGCTGGATACAGCTCTCCGCTGAGCTATCTCCAAAATGTAATTTGAAAAGTTATATCGGAGGGCTCGCCAATCGCTACCCGTAGGAAGGTGGCGATACGAACATTCTATTGGCAACGGACGGGAAAGAACACTCGGCCAAGGCCGTCAGGTACGCTTTCGACCATGCGAAGGACCATAAGGCTACACTTTTCGTGGTGTTCGTTGTAAGCCCCAAGGCGGATGAGGACAAGGAACGCATGATAAGGCTAGGCCTGGACGAGCTGGACCGCCTCAAGGACATGGCCACCAAGGAAGGTATCGATGTAAAGACCCTTCTCGAGGCGGGATCACCCTACGATACGATCCTTAAGGTCTCGGACCGGGTGAGCGCTAACGAGATCGTGGTCGGAACGTCTGGTAAGACGGTCATCGACCGGGTCCTCATCGGCAGTGTCTCAGAATACATAGTGCGGAATGCCCGATGCACCGTCATCGTCGTCCGGTAAGCTTCTTCCGATCAGGATCTGAGATTCGATGTCGGATCGCCGGTCTTGATCATTCTTGATTCCATGATGTCCAACGCCACCATGATCCCTTGGATGATCGCCTGGGGCCGGGGCGGACACCCAGGTATGAAGACATCGACCGGCACCACCGAGTTCACCCCGTTCGAGCATGCATAGGTATCCGCGAACAGGCCGCCGCTTATGGCACAGACCCCCATTGCCACCACGATCTTGGGGGTCGGCGTGGCCTTGTATGTCTGGAGAAGCGCATGCTCCATATTGCGTGTGACCGGACCAGTGACCAAAAGCATGTCCGCGAATCGGGGCGAGGCGACGATGTGCAGACCGAACCGCTCTATGTCATAGATGGCGTTGGTGAGCGCGTTCACCTCGACCTCGCAGGCATTGCACGAGCCGGCATCCACTTCCCGGATCGAGAGTGAGCGGCCCAGCACCTTCTTTATCCTCTGGTCCAAGTGCCGCCCCAACACCTCTACTTCCTCACTGTTTTCGGTCAATCCGGTACACCACCTTAAGGTTCTGAGCGTCCTTAGCGGCCAGCTCGAACTTCTTTGACATCTTGATCGCCTGTTCCGGGCAATGTCTGGCGCACTCGCCGCAGAAGATGCATTTGCCCATGTCGATGGATATGGTGCTGTAGCCTTCGTCTATGGCTCCGGTGGGGCATACCCCCACACAGCCCTTGTCCATCCGGCAGAGGTGGACATCGACCTCGGGCATCCCCATATGACCGTCGTAGGGCGTGTAGGGCCGATCCGGGTAATCGATGGTCACAACGCCTTTCTTCATCACTCCATTGGTGTACCATCTGAACATTTTCTCACCTCACAGGTCATTCCCAGCATAGGAGAGGCTGAGGCTCTTGTTCACCAACGGGAAGTCCGGGACTATGTTCCCCAGTACCGCAAACTCGATCGCCAGCCAGTTGCTGAACGATGGGTCCCGGACCTTGTGACGGAACGGCACTCCCTGCCCGGCCATGATCCAGTGCATCGCCTCACCGCGAGGGGCTTCGACCAGACCCATCCCCACCTTCCTCTCTGGCACATCGCCAATCTTTACGGCTATCTCCGAGCCCTTCATCAGGTCAAGCGCCTGCTCGATGATGCTCACCGACTCGTTGATCTCGTCGATCCTTACCTTCGTTCTGGCCAGTATGTCTCCCTCCCGGTAAACTGGCACCGTGAAGCTAATGTGCTTGTATGCTGCATATGGATGGTCTCGCCTGACATCCCGGTCTACACCGCTCCCGCGGGCCGCCGGCCCCACCAGGTCCATGTTCTTGGCGATATCATAGGAGATCGTCCCAGTGACCTCGATCCGGTCCATTAGCGAGGGCATGTCGTTTATCATGGACACCCATTCGGAGAGCTCCAGCTTCGTCTTGACCAGGGTGGACTCGAGCTTGACCGCCTGCTCCTTGCTGATGTCCTTCCGAACGCCGCCCAGAGCGTTGACCGAGCGCAAGAATCGGCTCCCGGTAAGCCAATCGTTCAGGTCCATAATGCGTTCCTTGAGGATGTAGGCCTGCTGCGCACCGACGTTGAAGGCGGTGTCCAATGCGATCCCGCCCAGGTCACCAAGGTGATTGTATATGCGCTCCAGTTCCAGCATCGTGGTCCTTATGTTCTCCGCCCTTTCGGGCACCTGGACCCCGGCTATCGATTCCAGGGCCTGACAGTAGGCGGTCGAATGGGCAAAGCCGTTGTCCCCCGATATCCGCTCCGCCAGGAAAGTGCCGCGGTGGTAGGAGGTGGATTCGGACAACTTCTCCACGCCGCGGTGGACATAGCCCATCCGGATCTCCAGATTGATGATCGGTTCGCCAGCGACACTGAATCGGAAGTGTCCCGGCTCGATGACTCCCGCATGGACCGGACCGACCGGTATGACGAACACCCCCTCCCCTTCGACCGGGCGATAGGGATAATCGGTCTTGATCCTCTCCACCTTCGACTCTATGTCGAAGTCCTTGCGCAGGGGATAATAACCAAGGGGCCAGTCATCCCAAAGCACCAAGGGCCTGGGGTCTGGATGGCCGAGGGCGGTTATTCCGAACATGTCCATGATCTCGCGTTCGTACCAGTAGGCGGCAAATACCTCGGAGGTCAGCGTGCGGTAGGCGGGCAAGGACTCATCGATCTTCGTTGCCAGGGTAAGGAACAGGTCCTTCTTGGGAAGGGAGAATATGGTATAGAGGCAGAAGTTCGATGTGAACTCCCGCTCATCGGTGGCATGCTGCGAGATCAGGGTCACATGGTAGCGCCGGTTCAGATGGGCCACCATGTTGAGGAGCGAGTCCTTGGTCACATCGATACGCAGGTTCTTGCCCTCGAACGATGTGGAGGTCACCCCGACGGCGACGTTCGGCGGCAGGTCCTCCACGATCTCGGTCAGATACTCTTCGCTCATGGATGCACCCCGAACAAATTCGCGATATTCTCAAGCAGATCATGAAGCTGGGAGGGGATGAAGATGCCCATGACGAGTATCATGACCAGCAGCACGCCCATCGGCAGGAACCTGGAACGCTCCAATTCTCCCTTGGCTATGCCTTCCGTCGGCTCACCGAACATCATCTTGCTCACATGGTACATGAAGGCTGCGAAGATCATCGACAGCAACACAATATAGATTCCGGCCGCGAGATAGTTGGGCGCGGAGAGGCCTCCGGTCAATATCGTCACCTCTGACAGGAATATGCTGAACGGCGGAGATCCGGTTATGGCAAGTGCACCTGCAATGAACAGGACGGCGGTCATCGGCATCAGCGAGGAAACGCCTCTGATACCGGCGATCTCCCGGGTCTTGAACTTCTGCAACAGGTTGCCCGCGCCGAAGAAAAGAAGGCATTTGGTGAGGGCATGGTTCAGCATGTGCAGTAGTGCACCGAATATGCCCAGGAACCCCCCGATCCCGAAACCGAAGGCGATGATGCCCATATGCTCGATCGACGAATATGCCAGAAGCCGCTTGAAATCCCTGGCCATGATGATGAATGCTGCAGCCACCGCGATCGAAACCAGTCCGAAGATCACAAGCAGCGTGGATGAGAATCCGGGAACGGTGACCGAGGTGATCAGGTGGAATCGGATAATGCCATACATGGCACAGTTCAGCAGGACGCCGGAAAGAAGCGCGCTGACCGGAGTCGGTGCCTGTGAATGAGCGTCCGGAAGCCAGGTGTGCATGGGAGCCAGACCCACCTTCGTGCCATAGCCGACCATGATCAGGATGAACGATATCTTCAGAAGCGTCGGGTCAAGATGGGATGCGTTGGCCATCAACGTGGACCAGTTGAGAGCGTCGGAGGATTCGCCCAGATATCCGACGGACGATGCATAGGCCAGGATCGTGCCGAACAGCGCCAGGGTGATCCCGACCGAGCAGATGATCAGGTATTTCCACGCCGCCTCCACGGCTGTGTCGTTCTCCGTGAAACCGACCAAGAAGGCTGAGGCGAGCGTGGTCGCCTCGATGGCGATCCACATGATCCCCAGGTTGTTGCTGACGACCACCATCAGCATGGTGAACATGAAGATGTGGAACAGCATGTAATAATACTTGACCCGGTCCACCGTCAGCTCCTTCTCCTTGACCTCGTGACCGATGTACGGTATCGAGTAGATGGCGGCCATCAGGCCGATGAAAGAGATGATGAAGAGCATGTACGCGCTCAGCGAATCCATGTACCAGATGCTGTACCCGATGTTGCCATTGGTCATGACATCGTAGACCAGGTAGCAGGCTAGGCCAAACAGCGCGATTATCCCCGCCGTGGAGACCAGTTCCATCTGGCGGCGGGTCCTGGTGAAGAAGAGCACAAACGCCGTAACAATGGGGATGGCCACCATCAGTTCGATCATCATCAGTCCCTCAGCCTCCTCATGAAAGTGGTATCGACCGTCTCGAAGGTGTGGTTGATCTTGAAGGCGAATATTCCCATTATGATCGCTGCCACCAACACGTCGAAGAAGATGCCTATCTCGACGATCATCGGCATACCATAGGTGAGCGAGATCGCTGCCAGGAAGAGACCGTTCTCCATCATCAGCAGCCCGACGATCTCGGTCATCGCCTTGCGCCGGGCGATGATCACGAAGAATCCGATCAATACCACCGCTAGTGAGATAGCCAGGCAGTTCTTGGTGATGACGCTTCCCTGGGCTATGATGGGTGAGGTGATGTAATAGGCGATGAAGGTGAGCGCCCCGCAGATCAAAAGCGACCCAGGTATGCTTACCAGCGGTTCTACCTCCTTCTTCACCTTGATGCGGTCCACCGTGTAGTCCAGGAACCGGGGGATCACGATGACCTTCAGCACGATGGTCAATATCGCCACGATGTATATGTGGTCCGCCTGGGTATAGTACGCCACCGCTGCGGCCAATAGACCTAATGCCAGTGACCCGAGGGTATAGGCCCGGATGATCTGATGCATCCGGGCGCCAGCGACCATGACGAACGCGAACAGCAAGATCAGGGCGGCCAGCCCGTTGATCACATCGGTCAGGAGTACGTCGCTCATCTTGTTCGCCTCATAGAATGTAGAATGACATCACCGCCAGCAGCGCAAGGGTGAACGATACGGTCAATAGGTTGGGCAGACGGAACAGCCGAAGCTTCGATATCGACGATTCTATGATGGCGATGACCAGAGCCAGGAACAGCACCTTTCCCAGGATGGCGACGAGACCGACACCGAGGCTGATGACGGACAGGTCGTTGGCGATGCCCCAGGGGAAGAACACGTTGGAGAGTATCGTGAAGTATAGGACCAACCGGGTCATGCTGGAGAGTTCCATCAGGCCCAGCTTCTTGCCGGAGTACTCGAGGATCATGCCCTCGTGGATCATGGTAAGTTCGAGGTGCGTGGTCGGGTTGTCGACGGGCACACGTGCGTTCTCGGCAATGGTCGATATGAGGAAGGCGGCGGACGCCAGGAAGAGTGCCGGGCGAACCAGGTCGATCCCCGAGATGGAGAGGGCGCTGGCGATCGATCCCAGGCTGGTGGTGCCAGATATGAGGCCCATGGCAAATATCGAGAGCAGCATGGTCGGTTCGACGATCGATGAGACCATCATTTCCCTGCTGGAGCCCATACCTCCGAAGGCGCTGCCCGCGTCTAGCGCGGCCAATGCGGTGAAGAACCGTACAGTCCCCAGAAGATATACCACGACGATGAGGTCGCCGACGAAGCCGAGGGTCCTGGTTATGAATACCGGGACAATAAGTGCGGCGATCAGCACCGCCGCCATGGAGATGTACGGAGTGACCGAGAATATCCAGGAGGTCTCCCTGGACACGACCGAATCCTTGTGGAAGTATTTGGCGATGTCACGGTACGGCTGCAGGATGCTCGCCCCTTGCCTTTGCTGAGCGTATGCTTTGATCTTCCTGATGATGCCGGTGATCAGTGGGGCCACGGCGAGCAGGAGAAGAGCCTGCAGAACGCTCAACACTATATCGATGTAAATCTGGTCCAATTCACATCACCTGAATATTATCAATAGGAACACCAGCGTGGCGAAGATATAGGCCAGATAGGCCTGGATGCTGCCCGCTTGGATCCTCGTGACCCGGCGCGCAATGAAGACCATCGAGCCTACCACCGGCTGGTACAGGTATTTTTCGAAGACTGGCACGACAACGAAGGCATAGGATACCTTCTTTTTCACATAGGGTGAGGATGTAGATTCGGTCCTGACCTCAGGCCTGGGCCGGTAGATGTAGCTGAAGACCCTGACCAGTGGGTTTGAGTAAGCGGTCCCGGTGTACTGATTATGGGCGGTAAGCGGAGTGCCACAATCCCAGGTGTCTTCCACCACTGTCGTGCGTTTACCACCGTATCGATTGGAGATCACAATGACCAGCGGGACCATGATGGCTATGAGTATGGCCACCGCGAACGGCGACATGGTCGAGAACTGGTCATTGGTAGGGCTGATGACGAAACCGTTCACTATAGAAGAGGCCGCAGAAACTCCCACCAGCGGAGTGGTCACCTGGTCCACGTAGGGTATGATGGCGAAGGACATCACACCGGTGGCGATGCAGAGGAAGGCAACTATCCCGGAGCCGACCAGCATGGTCCTGGGCACCTCCTTGGCGTGTTCAGCGTGCTCGCTCCTGGGTTTTGCCAGGAAGGTGATGCCGAACAGTCTGACGAAACACACCGCCGCCAACGCGCCGGTCAGCGCCAGTACGGCGATGGCCACCGGTAACAGGATCTTGACCGTCACGTCCGCTATCTGGAAGGACTGAAGCAGCGATTGGAATATCAACCACTCGCTCACGAACCCGTTGAACGGGGGAATGGCAGCGATGGACAAAGCTCCGATGAAGAATATTATCCCGGTCCATTTCATTCTCTTCGCCAACCCTCCAAGCTTCTCCATGTCCCTGGTGTGGGTGGCGAAGAGGATAGAACCTGCTCCCATGAACAGGGCCCCTTTGAACAAGGCATGGTTCATGACATGCAGAAGGGTTGCGATGAGCGCTAATCCAGCCAGCAAGGACAGATTGTAGGACTGGAAGACCATTGCCGCGCCGAGACCGATGAGGATTATGCCCACATTCTCCACGGTGGAGTAGGCTAGCACCCGTTTGATGTCCGTCTCCATCAAGGCGTACATCACCCCCAGCAAGGCAGAGATCGACGCAGCGAGCAGGACGAGCAGGCCCCACCAGGTATCGGTGACGCCGAGGAAGTCGAAGAACGTGCGGATCATCATGAAGATCGCGGTCTTGACCATCACACCGGACATAAGCGCCGAAACGTTCGACGGAGCGGCGGGGTGCGCGTAGGGCAGCCACACATGCAACGGTATTATCCCGGCCTTGGTTCCGAAACCGATGAAAAGAAGCACGAAGAGCGTGCTCTTGAGCGCACTGGGCATCAGTGCCCCGACCCCTGAGTAGGAAGAGAAATCGAACGAATGGTCTTGAGTGTATAGGCCCATCATGATGAGGGCGATCATGATCAGCGCCGTTCCAAGGTGGGTCATCACGACATAAAGCAGACCGGAAGACGCGATCCCATCCTTCCGGTTCTCATACACCACCAGAAGGTAAGAGGTAAGGGACATCGCCTCCCACACGATCAGGAAGAAGATGGCGTTGCTCGCTGATATGACGAAGGTCATGGACAGCAGGAATAGGTTGAAGAGAAATCCCAGCAAACCGATGCTGTATTTGCCGTCATATTCCTTCGAGTATCCTATCGAATAGATGGATACTGCGAACGAAACCACCGAGATCACAAGGAGGAAGAATGCGCTTAACCGGTCCAGAGTGAAACCGAAATGCCCGAACGGAGTGTCGAACGGCAACTGCAGACTCATCGGCGAACCCGTAAGGACCAGGATTGAAACGATGGTCCCGAAGAGCGCCGATAGGGCAGCGGCACCGAACGATGCCGAGGCACATGTCCTGTCCTGATGCCTCAGGACCACCGCCAATAAGGCACCGGCCATACCTGTTGCTATGAGTAGAAAGAAGAACAGATCAGCGTCCAAAGGATGCCCCCTCTGCTCTCATCATGGTCTCTTCTTGCGTATCCAACGTCCAATTGAAGTTCGCACTCGTTGTGAAGACCTTCTGTGTTTTTAGGGCAAAATCAATTCTGACCTTTAACCTTTCGTTGCTAAATTACCCAGTTTCAAACATTTCGTCTGTTCGGTTCTCGGCATTACTGTTCAGTTGGAGCCCTTCCCGCAGCAAAGAACCTCATGGCCATTCCGACCGCCAATAGCCCTGCTCCGGTCCAGAGGAACGACATCAGCGGTATCTCCTTCATCTGGATATTAGCGGTGGAATTGTCGACCCAGTCATATGTGAGGTAGATGTCCTCCAAAGATGCACTGTAGACGAACACCATGACATCGACCTTTCCCAGATCCCCGAACAACGACAGATACATGGCCTTGAGGACCACTCCGCCTTGGATCAGTTGCCCGGAGCGGTAGAGGTCGACCGTCGCCTCTCGGACCTGATCATACCTTTGTCCGGCCACTCCTGTCACGTTGACGATATCGATCCCGGTCACTGTGACGGTGTAGCCTCCAACGCCGACGCTTCCTCCGATCGGCACCTTATTGAACTCGCCTGATGCAGGCAATGATTGGGCGTTGTTCGAGACGACGAATGTCAGGAGCATTAAGGCCACACCGAAGTGCATGACCTGGGGTCCGGCCCGGTATAGCGTCTTGCGTAAAGAACCAGGTACCCCGGAACGCATTATGCGTTCGACGGATATCGCGATCGCCGTGAGGGCTGACGGCACAACCAGGCCGATCTCCAGGCCATAACCGAACAGGGACATGACCGTTCCCAGCACGATCGACGAGACGACCAGACCGACCGCCAGCCAGGTCATCCATCTACCCTTAACCCACCGATGGATCAGGCACAGGGACATAGCGATCAGGATGGCCGCGATGAAGAACGACATCTTCTGGTTGAACTCTGCGAAGTTCGAGGACATGGTCATGTCCACGTTCTTGACCATTATGAGCAGGATGACTGCTGCCGCCAATACCATTATAACGACCGCCAGTGTCATGAGGGACCGGTCGGTGAAAAGCTCCCCCTCCTCCTCATCGGACCTCGGGACGGCACGATAGTTACGATAGAGGAAATACAGCCCGGCCAGGAAGATCATCATCAAGACCGCGAAGGTGACCGCGACAACTGCATCCTTCTGAAGGGCCGCAGACAACCGTTCTGGGGCGGAAGTCACCGCACCGGTCCCGAACGAATGCACCGAAGCCGCCCATATCCCACCTGCCCGAGTAATGAATGTCACCAGTAGAGCGGATGAGAACGTTATCATCGCTAGCGGTGCTGCCACGACCGGGTATTGCTTTCCTGTCAGGTTGCGCAGCAGGACATGGACCAGGGCGGTCGCCATCAACCATGCCAAAAGCGAGGAGGTCTCTACCGGGTCCCAGCCCCAGTATCCGCCCCACCCTATGACGTAGTAAGCCCAAACGGCGCCTATGACGATCCCGAGGGTCAGCAAAAGCCATGCTGGCCTGGCCCATGAGAGGGCGATCCTGGTCCAGCCTTCATCCTTGCCCAACTGGTTAGACAGGGCAGCTGCGAACACCACCATAAGCAACGCGTAGGCGGCGAAGACGAGTATCGGATGGATCGCCATCTCCGGTGTCTGCAGTGACAGGACCATTCCCTGGCCGTTGGGGTAGAGTGCCACCAACGACGGGTCGCTCGATGCGAAGAGGTTCACCGTCAAGAGCACAATGGCGAATATTGCGGTGACCGATATGGCGATCAGCCTCAACCTTATGCTGAAAACAACAGCATCCGATTTAGCCCTTCTTTCTCTGAGGAGCTCTAAAACAATAACCAGCGACATGAGCCACGTGAGCAGGAGGAATGAACCTGGAGGGCCGGACCAGATCGCTGATAGTTTGTACACGACATCGAGGTCGGTGGACGAGTTAGACCAGACATACGCCAGCGAGGTGTCGGTCATCAGGAATGCGTAGATAAGGTAGAACATGGACAGAGTGAACGCGATGAAGGAGAGGACCAATGTGAGGTCGAATATCCTTGACAGCCTGTCCGCCTTCAGATACAATTTGGCGATCCCGCATAGGGCGGAAGCGACCATCAAGGCCGCTCCCAATATCAGTAACATGTCTCCCAGTCCCATGAATCAACCGCCAGCCACTAGATTGCATCATCTATCAAATCAATGTTCCCCTGTTTTGGGCTTCGGCATCCCTTCACCCAACGATCCGCGCCAGAGCACAAAATATGCCAAAAAGGAGACGACAAGCACAATGGAACTGATGAACCAGGCGACCTCGATCGAAAAGAGACCGGACACCACACCCAGGGTGACCGAGGCCACCACCCCTCCTAGTTGGGAGACCAGAGAATCGAAGGACATCAATGTCGAGCGCTTCTCAGAAGGAATTCCGGCATTAAAGGCTGCGGCGTGAGGAGAGCCCATCAGACCTATCAGCATGTAAACAATGAAATATAACGCGACAAAACCGATGACCGATTCTTGAAGGGCCAGGATGGTTATCGATGCCGATATCCCGACCGCAACGACCACGAGGGTCAGGTATAGGTTCCCTTTGAAAAGGTCCGCCAGTTTGCCAGAGAGGGCACTGCCCACTGAGGCCATGGCGAAGTATCCAGCAGCTACCACTCCGAATATCCAGGACTGAGAGTCGGACCCTATGATCCCCTTGAGGCGCGGTTGCCATAACAGCTCCAGACTGAACAGTGCGAACCCGAACGCCAGAGTCGCGGTCAGGAGGAGTCGGGTGTTCCTGTCGCGGATGCCGAACTCGACCGCGTCATGCAGTACATGGGGAACGTCCTTGAAACCCTGGGCAACGCTTTTTCGGCCAACCTTGATCATGTTCTCTTTTATCAGAACGGAGGTAAGCAATATCTGGACCACTACCATCAGCATCATGGCCAGAATGTTCGCAGAGTACCTTCCCATTCCGGTGAGACCGGATGCCGCTTCACCAAACAATGTAGGGATGAGCCCACCGACCAAAGCGCCCAGGGCCAGACCAATCGGGATGAAGACATTGGCGGTACCGAGGGCTTTCTGTAGATTGCCTTCAGGATGCTCCCGGTTGAACTCGTCCACGAACCAGGCATCGATGGAGCCGGAGGAAAGGGCCCGGGCAACCCCATAGATCACGAACCCGATGGCAAGGGAAATGAAGTCCCGACCGAACAGAAGGAAGATGAGGGCCAGCATCGAGACGCCAAGAGATGCGGTATAGACCCTCTTCCGCCCGATCGCATCGGCCATTCCGCCGGTGGGCAACTCCAGGATGATCACAGTTCCTGAATAAAGGGCCAACACCGTCCCCACCTCGATCAGGCCAAGCCCTTGGTCTAAAAGTAGCAGCACCATAACCGGCGTGAACATGCCCGGTATGAACCAGTGCACCGCCTGGTTTATGATGTACCGCAGTAGGAGCCTGTCTATCAACCTGAACGCCTCGGTCCGTTATACATTGACCGGAGCCGTTGGCGACCTGATAAGTCTAACTGCGGTCAGTACTTGGAGGCGCAACCCACGGTGACCTCGTTGGCATGGAAAGTCACCGGCAGCCCGGCAGATATGATGCCTTTGACGACCACGCTCTTTCCGTTCTCAAACCCCGAAGGCAGCGTCCCATTCATGGTCACATGGATCGTGTCGTTAAGGTTCGTCCTGTCAGTCAACGTAAAGTTCCCGGTCCCGAACCAGTTGTTGACATTGCCTTGGACCTCCAGGTATTTGCCGACATAATGGGAGGTCCCGGCCCCGATGGCGATGGCGTCCGACGTTACGGAGGTGACCTCAAGGAAGCTCTTTCCGGTCGTGTCCCAGCCCCAGAATATGATCACCATGGCCAGGGCGATCACGGCCACTGCCATCAGGAGGCGTTTCCTCTTGCGAGGCATGCCCTTTTTTTTCGACTTCGGCTCACTTTCCATCTTGCTTGAACCTCTGCTTCAGCTCCATCAATTCCCTTTTGAGCGAGCCTTGTTTTCGGTCGATGTAGAACAGATACAGGAACAGTCCGACCCAGACCAGGGAGTAGGCGATGTAGATCGGGACCAGTTCATTGGCCATCAGGATTCGCCCCCCATCTTCTGCTTCATGTCCTCAAGTTCGATTCTCATCTCTTCTATTTCAACCCTTTTCAGAAGCATCGCAAAGAAAAGGAAAGAAAAACCTATCACAGATACCATGACGGTCATTCCTGCCTCTAAGGATAGACTCCCTGTGCTGGACGCGATCACTTCTGGATGGCTAGACTGAAGGAGCGGGGCTATGCGGGCGGACAAGAGACTGATCGGAACAGTGAGGAACGCCACTATGCCGTATACCGCGCTGACCCTGGCACGGCGCACCGTTTCACTGATCGATGGACGCAGTATCAGGTAACCGACGTATGCGACCCACAGTATGAAAGTGGTCACCAGCTTCGTATCCTCCCAGCGCCAATAGACGCCCCATTCTTCCTTTGCCCATACCGGCCCGGTGAGCAGGGCCAGGGTGGCGAACACGATACCTATCTCGGCGGCCGCAAAAGCGATCGTGTCCGCCCTCTCGTCCCTCTTCCATAGATAGACGATGCTGCAAATGAAAGTGATGAAGAAGGCAAGATAGGACACCCAGGCCACTGGCATATGGAAGTAGAATATCTTCTGCGCGAGCGGGGCGGTAAGGACCTCGGGATTAGCCCCGGCCAACGATGAATCGATGCCGTTCCTGTCGCTGGAGATCGCACCGGATGATGTGACCTTGCCGTCGACGGTCAGATTCGTTCCGGCTTGGATGGAGTAGTTTGGATCATAGGGAAGGACAACGAGCACCGGTTGTGCTGTGAAGAACGGATGACCGTAGAAGTATCCGTCCGCCCGGGCTATCGAACCGCTGGTGTAGTTGCTGCCTTTCCAAAGGAGATAATCGGAGTGGTCGATGAGCAAGAACTCATAGTCCGATCCGCCAGCGTTCTGTTCGGTGAACATCGCAACACCGGTCACTTTCATTCGGGACCCTTCCACCGACTGCAGCACCTTGTCAGCTGACCTGACCCCGCTGGTCGGAATAGGGGCGTAGAACATGGCGAGATATACGGTGAGAAGTATCAGAACGGCCGAGATTGCGACCAGCGGAATGAATAGCCTCTTGAAGTTCATCTCATACCTCCAGAACATAATCGATGAGCAAGTATCCAACCACGGCGAAAAGGACTGCGAATCCTAGTACTGGCTGCAGCTGAGACAGCATCGCCGATGTATCCCCTTTTATGGCAAATCTGGTGGCCGAGACGGCCGGAAGGATGACGGCGAAGATGACCAACGGTATGGACACGATGGGGAAAAGCGCAGCCCCTGAGCGCGTTGCCGAGACGATCGCCGCCACCAGGGTGCCTATAGCCACGATCGCCGCCGTGCCCGCCATCATGACCAGGTATAGATCGACCGCCGCCCCCGAGTAGCCGTAATCGAAGAATACCGAGAACATGACCAGGGAGAACGAGTTGACCACGGTTACAAGCAAGAAGTTGGTCAGCGCCTTTCCGGCGAACAAAGTCCCCCGGTCCACTGGACACAGCATGAGCGCCTCCATCGTACCCCTCTGTCGTTCCTTCTCGAACGTGGCGTATATGCCAGTGACGGCGGCGAACGAGAAGCAGATCCATAGGGAAGCGGCAGAAAGCTCGGCCATGTCGATGGTGCCGGCCCGCACTGAGTCGGTGAAGGCGAACCGAAAAGCAAGGATGATCAGAAGGGAGAACAGCAACATCACTCCCAGCATCTCCTTCGAGCGGAGTTCGACCCGAAGGTCCTTTGCGGTCAGGGCAAGCGTCCCTCTCATGGCTCCACCGTCCGCAAGGAGCTCTGGTAGGACCTACGAAAATCGGGCGCTGCCATCTCTTCCCGGGAGAAGGTCGCCGTGATGACGCCTCCATCGAGCACCGCACCTTGGTCAGCAAAGGATGAGGCCAGCTCCAGATCGTGGGTCACCAGCAAACCCCCGCCGCAATCGTTCTTTTCCCTTTGTAGGATGGCGGAAAGAAGATCTATGCTCTTCAGGTCTAGACCGGAGAATGGTTCGTCAAGCAGTAGCAATCGGGGCGAGGTTATGAGCGCCCTGGCTATGGACAGGCGCCTGCTCATCCCCATCGAAAGGGTCGCGCTGATATCGTTCTTCCTCAGGCCAAGGCCCAGATCCTCCAGGAGAGCCTCCGCTCGGGGCATGAACTGTGATGATGGTCGGCCTGCCATCGAATGGAAGAAACGTAGATTCTCTATGACGGTGAGCTCGTCGTATATCAACGGAGCATGCATCACCGCCCCGATGGCTCGCCGGGCCTCCACCGGATCCGCCCTGATGTCGATACTGTCGATCAGGACCTGCCCCTTGTCAGCTGACGATAAGGTGGCTATGATCCTGAGTAGCGTGGTCTTTCCAGCCCCGTTCGGCCCCAGGATCGCCATCATTTTCCCGCTCTCAAGGGAAAGACTGACGCCTTTCAGGACTTCTTTCCTGCCATAGGACTTCCATAGGTCCTTCACCTGCAACATGTATGGCCTTTTCTCCTCAGAAGGTTCGTATTACAGCTATTCAGTTATCAAATCTTTCCTGGTATATGATATGGACAGGGGCGTGCATCGATGATCACGATGTGAAGGTCGGCTCGATCGATCCCCTTTTGGCAGGCATATCTCGATGTGCAGTATGATCGACATACACAGAATGTAGCACATCACTGACTACAATATTACAGCCTGAAACCGAGCATCCACACACCATCCTGCGACCGGATGTATCGCCATCCGAGGCAAAGACATTTTAAAGATGAGGCTCGAATGGTAATCAGCGACCAGAGGCTGAACCCCGATGAAAAGGAAGGTCGCGATATCGTTGATTACCATTTTTGCCGTTCTAGCGACGATGATGACCGTTGCCGCATTCCCGGAGACCGGTGTGCCGAACTCCAACAGGGGTGCCGATTGCGGTTTCCAGCCCGGATGCCATCAACCTGACAACTCGTTAACCATGGCCATGCAGGCCTCATCGACCTCATTGACCGCCAACCAGACCGTCTCTGTATGGGTCAACGTCACCCGGAACGGGGCCGGTGGAGAGGGAGGCAATGAGGAGACCAGCCCCCTGGCGGTCATCTTGTTATCAGGGACGACCACCGGGAATGGAACAGACCCCCTCTCGGCAGGATGGTCCATTGTCAGCGATCCTGACGGTACAGGGTTCAACGAGAACCAGCGGAATGCAGGTACCGGACCGACCCCCTACCACTGGGTGCTGAAGGCTCCCTCGACGGCGGGTAGCTACAAGCTCGTAGCTCAGGCCTTCCACGACGGGCCGAGCTTTACGACCTATTCTCTGGGAATTGCATTCACTGTCTCTGCGTCGACAACTCCATCGAATGGTGGATCGACCACGCAGTCCTCCACCCCCATAAGTCCGGGGATCTTTGCCATTGTGGCAACGGTCGTGATCATGTTGGCAATCATCGTGAGCTGGCTTTCTGTGAGACGGAAAAAGTGAGAGAAAAGGTGCATTCAATGAAAGGAACGAAACCGCTGGTAGTGCTTCTGGTCATACTTGTAGCTGCCATCATGGTAACGAGCCCGATCCTGGCGAGGAATGGAGGAGTGGGCAATGCTGACCAGCAGATAGGTTGCGCAGGCACCAGCAAGCACAGCACTTCAACTGCTGCGACCGTCACCATGGAAGGGAGTCCGATGAACCCGCAAGCCGGTCAGCTGGTCACGGTTTGGGTGAACGTGACCGGTGGAACGGTCGGCAGATTTGTGGGGGTGATATTGTCATCCTCCCTAGCGACCACGGCCGGAAGTCCATCGGTCGATGGATGGACCAACATCAATGATCCTTTGGGGACGGCCTTCAACTATAACGAAAGGGTAATAACGACCACTGTCAACTCCTTCATATGGACCCTCAACGCCCCGGCCAGCGGAACCCATGTCCTGTATGCCAAAGCGTTCTATCCTGGCCCATCTTCCACCACCTTTACCCAAGGATTGTCTTTCACGATAGGCACTGGAACCCCTCCCTCGGTAGTGATCAACGCACCCGCCGCTTCATCTACTCAATCGGGCATAGCGATGTCAGTATCTGCAACCGTGACGCCTGGCTCGGCGACACCATCCATTTCCCTGACAATAGACGGAGTGGCGGTTGGATCACCACAGACGGTTTCCACCCCCTCATGGATGGTGGATACCACGTTGTACACCAACGCATCCCATACTCTCATCGTTACTGCCACATCGACGGCTGGAACGGGCCAAGCCTCCGTCCCCGTGACCTTCGCCAACCCCGGGCCGACCGTTGTCATCGACGGTCCCGCCACGGGATCGACGGTATCGGGCATCACGCCCGTTGCCCTGACCGTTACACCGCTTGCCTCTTCAGCAATCGGATCGGTCACGCTGACGTTGGATTCGGGCAGCCCGATAACCGTCCCGGCCCCCTATAATAGCTATCAACTTGATACGACTGGACTCACAAATGGTGCGCACACCATGGTTGTCAGAGCGACAGACAACCTTGGCCGCATTGGAATAGCAGTCACATCATTCACTGTGGTCAATCAAGGTCCATCGGTCTCGATCGCACAACCGACAGATGGAAGCACGATCTCCGGGAACGTGACCGTAAACTCCACGGTGGCCCTCGGCCCTACGTCATCGCCAATAACCCAAGTGGTTTTCAGCGTGGACGGGGCATCGGTTCAGACGAAGACCGCCACTCCCTATAACTTCACCTTTGACACGAATGCCTTCGCCAATGGAGTGCATTCGCTGACTATCCGGGCTACGGACGCCAACTTGAACAACGGTTCACACACCATCAGTGTGAGGATCGCAAACGGGGTCGTGATCACAACCCCACCATCGGTCATCATATCATATCCGATTAATGGGCAGGTCCTGGCCGGAACGATCTCGGTGAATACCACCGTGACACCGGGAACCAACGCCGTGAATTTCGTGACCATGTCGGTGGACGGAACGATCGTGGCCAACAAATCCGCTGGGCCCTTCAATTTCAACCTTGATACATCTAGCTACGTTAATGGAAGTAATGTGATCAATGTCACCGCCTATGATACGATGGACCTGTTGGGATTCCAGACGGTGTCGGCCACGTTCGGCAACGCGACGGTCACGGCCCCGACGATGGGGCCTTTGGATATCGTGACACAGACGGGAACGACCCAGGTGACGGTGCCCATCACTGGACCGGTCTCATACGTGACCCTCTCGGTCGATGGTTCGGTGATCGATAACATAACGATCGCACCCTACTCGTTCACTGTCGATACAACAAGACTCAGTAATGGGCAGCACAGTGTCAATGTGACCGCAGTCAACGCCGGCGGAAGCAGTTACAAAGAGGCAACCATAACCGTCAGCAACGGCGTCCCGCAACCCACGACCGATCTGTCTCGGTGGGAAGCCACTATCATCGGCGGAAGTCTGCTTCTGATCGGAGGAGTAGCCTTCCTGGTAGCCTCGGTGCTGATGCTCCGCCGGTCGAAGATGAGGAGGATGCGGTAAATGGTGGCCATGTCGGCAATCCATGCCTTGACCGCTGAACTGCATTCGGGGTTCCTTACCCTGGCCTTCGCGGGCATATTCCTGACATTCCTGTGCCAACTGGCTATCTCCTGGGAGAAGAGGATGCCGGGCACATTGGTCCGCTGGGCCCGTTCCATAAGAGGATATGCGGAAGCGGCCGGGATAGTAGGAGCGTTCCTTGGGTTCATAGTCCTGTTCGCCTCAGGCTACACGGGATATAGCAGCCAAGATGCCAGCACCTTGCTGCAGGACCCGATCATCCGGAACAAGGTCATGTTCACGATCTTCGCCACCATCCTGTGGGGGGCGGTGATAGTGGTCAGGCTGACCTTCAAACGGAAGCTCTGGACCTCGTTCGAGATGTCCGGACTGTACACGTTGCTGACGCTCGGAGCGTATGGGCTGACGGTCCTGGTAGGCTCCATGGGAGGGCACATCACAAAGGGGGAAAGCTCGATCGAGCCTATCCTGAGAACGGTCGGTTTCGACTATACGAAGCCCGTCGAGTTCGATGCCGCTCTGATGACCATCGTAGCGCTCCTTGGCATCGGTGCACTGATCATGGCATTGGTCCAGATCAGATTGAACAATCTCTGGCGCCTCAGACCAGGGGCGAATGACGGCAACCTGCCTACATGGAGCGAGCCCAGGATGATCGAGAGGGAGGAAAACGAATGACCGTTCCATCGCGTGATCAAGCAACCACGACGGGGTGCCTTGAATGAAAAGACCTGAATTGATTGGGCTGCTGTTGGTAGCTGTAGTGGCTGCCATTCTGATCGCCCCGGTGTTGGCGTTCAACGGCGGAGCAGGTTCAGGAAACCAAGAGATCGGCTGTGCTGGAACCAGTAAACACAGCGGAGGTTCAGCAACGATCGTGATGGGGGGCAGCCCGATGAACCCGGCAGCAGGCCAACAGGTCAGTGTCTGGGTGAATGTGACGGGTGGCGCCACCGTGGGCCGGCTCTATGGAGTCATGATAGTCTCCGCCCTAACTGCTCCCTCCCTGCCCATAAATGATGGCTGGACCGTCGTTACGGACCCTTCGACGACGGCCAACAATTATGTTGAGAAGACCGTCGTGGCTGGTACCAATTCGTTCAAGTGGACCCTCACCGCGCCGGGGAGCGGAAGCCATACGCTGTATTCGAAGGCGTTCTATGCTCAGGGAGGGAATGCTGCGACCATATACACCCAGGGACTCATCTTCAACGTAGGGGGAACGGGTGGAGGGGTAACCCCGAGCAATACCTCGGTGACGATCAGCTCGCCAACAGCTGGCTCTTCAGTTACCGGATCGGTGAACATCAGCGCCAACCTGGTAAACCCGGCGGGTATCTCGTATGCAGTCCTTCGCATCGATGGTGCTGTGGTTTCGAACCTCACAGCAGCCACCTATATGTGGACCTGGAACACGACGCAATACGCTGATGGGATCCACACAATCAACATCACTGCAGCCGGTAAGGACGGTACATTCGGATACGCTCAGAGTACGGTAACGGTGTCGAACGCCGCGGTCCAGATATTAGACCAGAACGCATGGCAATGGACCGCCATCGCTCTTATGATGTCGTCGATCGCGGTGATATCTGTGATCACGGTCTTGATCCTAATAATGAAGAAGCGCAGGATGGGAGGCGGCGACTGATGGTAGCCATGTCAGCATTGCACTCACTGACCGCCGAACTTCATACCGGATTCCTCACCCTGGCGATGATCGGGATAGCGGTCACGTTCCTATGCCAGCTGGTCATCCGTTTTGGCCGCGGTGGGATGTTTTCCAGATGGTCGACCAGATTGCGCGGTTACACCGAGGCCGCGGGGATAATGGGGGCCTTCTTCGGTGTCTTCGCTCTGCTGCTTTCGGCCTACACCGGGATCAATTCGCGCTCATCGTTCGATGCCCTATACAGCGATCCGATCACCGCCAACAAGATCCTGCTGACCATCGTGGTGACGGCCATCTGGTCGATGGTCGTTATCATCCGGTTGCGCGTAGGCAAACGGCTGTGGACCTCTGGGGGCTTCGCACTGTTCTACACCGCGACAGCAGCAGTTGGTTTCGCAATCACCGCATTGATAGGTTCGATGGGGGCTCACCTGACCCAGGGTGAGAGCACGATCGACCCGCTGTTGAACTCGGTCGGTATCGACTACATCAAGTTCTTCCTTATGGACGCGAATCTGGCCATGATAATCTCGATCATCAGCTTGGCGGTTATCGTGATCTGCATCTTCTTATCGGCAAGGATGAGATTGCTGACGGTCCGGATAGCCAAGAAGGACGCCAAGTGGACCCTGCCAAGGATCGAAGAGCCGAAGCGGTGATCAAACACTTTCCTTTCCTCAATTTTACATCAGAATCCTCTTTTGACATAATACCGATAGAAGAAGAACTTCACCACCTCGACCAGGGCCAGGTAGGCCGCGATGATCCCGACTAACGCCAGATAGAACTCCAATGGCGGTGCGACCAGCTGGAACAAGGCGCCGATAGGGGTGTAAGGGATGAGGAACCCTAGGACTACGATGATGAGACTGCTGAGGGTCAGCAACCGACTGGGCTTTGACTTGTAGAACGGCGTGATGCGCGTCCTGATGACGAAGATGATCAACACCTGGGTTGCCAAGCCCTCGATGAACCAGCTAGACTGGAATTGCTGAGGTGAAGCATTGAAGACGAACAGCAATATGGCAAAGGTGATTAGGTCGAAAGCGGAACTTATCAGGCCGAACACGATGGTATAGTTGCGAATGAACTTCACGCTCAATCGCCTTGGCTTCTCGATATATGACCGGTCCACATTGTCGGTGGGTATGGTCAGCTCAGAGAGGTCGTACATCAGGTTGCCGAGAAGTATTTGGATCGGCAACATTGGCAAAAAGGTTAGAAACACCGAGGCGGCTGCCACCGAGAACATGTTACCGAAATTGCTGGAAGTGCCCATCATGATGTACTTCATCGTGTTGCCATGAGTCTGGCGCCCTTCCAGGACGCCGTCCTCCAATACCTTCAGGTCCTTCTTCAGCAGGATGATGTCCGCCGATTCTTTTGCCACATCAACCGCCGTATCCACAGAGATCCCCACGTCCGCTGCCTTAAGCGGAGGTGAATCGTTTATGCCGTCGCCCAGATATCCGACCACATGCTTGTTCGCTCGGAGGGCCCGGATGATCCTCTCTTTTTGAACGGGGTTCATTCGACAGAAGAGATTGGCCCTCTCCACAATGACCGCCAGAGCCATGTCGGTGACGTTGGAGATATCACTGCCCAGAACGATCCCTTTAACCTCCACGCCGATCGATTCGCAGACATGGCGGGTCACCAGCTCGTTGTCCCCGGTGAGCACCTTCAGATCTATACCCGAAGACCGCATCAGGCTGATCGCCTCGGCGGCGCTTTCCTTGGGAGGGTCTAGGAACGCCAGGAAACCGATGAAGGTCATGCCGTTCTCGTCGGCCGGCCCATAGACGGAACGACCGCCGTCCAGAGCCTTCTCGGCTATCCCTAGCACCCGAAAACCCTTCTCGCTCATCTCCCTAAAACTTTCCTCGGCGGGAGCCAAGGCAGAGACCATGTCGACCATTCCTGACTTTAATCGACATTTCGAGCATGACTTGAATATCTCTTCAGGAGCGCCCTTGGTGATCAGTGTTCGTTGGTTGTCTTTTGCCACGACCACGGAAAGCTTCTTTCGCACGAAGTCGAACGGGATCTCGTCCACCTTGGTGAATGGGGCGGTTTCGATCTTCCGATACTCCAACAGAGCGGCGTCCAAGGGGCTCTTTATCCCGGTCTCGAAGACGCTGTTGAGGTAGGCATCGAGCAGCACGGAATCGTCATCATTGCCCTCCGGGTCCACGTGCAATATCAGCTCGATCCGGTTCTCTGTAAGCGTCCCGGTCTTGTCAGTGCATAGAATGTCCATCGAACCTAGATCCTGGATGGAGGAGAGCTTCTTTACGATCACGTCCTTTCCCGCCATCTTGATGGCACCCCTGGAAAGGACCACGGTTATGATCATCGGCAATAGTTCTGGAGTGAGACCGACTGCCAGTGCCAGGGCGAACAACAGAGATTGTAGAAGGTCCCGGTTGAAGGCGGCGTTCACGACGAATACGAAGAGGACGAGGAAAATCGTCAGTTCCGTTATCAGGTACCCGAACTGTCTGATGCCTTTGGTGTATTCTGTGTCTGTCTCCTTACCCATCAACTTCTTCGCTATTTGACCATAAAGGGTCGACGCCCCCGTCCTGACGATCTCGATGGTCGCACTTCCCGACACCACGCTGGAGCCCATGGACACGGCATTATCATCAGGCTCGCCCTCCTTCGGTTTTTGTACGTGGGACTTTTCCACCGGGAACGCTTCGCCAGTTAAGGAGCTTTGATCGACGAAGAAGTCGTTGGCCACGATCACCCTCCCGTCAGCTGGGACGATATCGCCCGCAGAGAGCAGCACGACATCCCCCGGAACGATAGATGAAATCTTGATGTCCTGGGGTTTCCCGTCCCTTAAAACCGATGCGGTGTTAGTTACCTTGTCCTTAAGTCTCTGGGCCGCCTGGTTGGACTTGTTCTCCTGGTAAAAATCCAGGGTCACGGATACGAAGACCAGGAAGAATATTATTCCTGCCTGAACGCCTTGCCCGGAAAGACCGGATACGAAACCAGCGATTAGAAGTATGATGACCAGCGGGTTCTTGAAATAAGTCAGATACTGGAATATGAGGTTCTGTTTCTTTATGACGATCTCGTTGGGACCCTGCTCTGCCAGTATCCGCGCCGCCTCTTCGGATGAGAGGCCGGAAGGCGTTGCGACCGTGCCCTCATCTCCCTTGATCGGAATAGGCGTAGAGAGGTTAGGCGCGGAAGGGCTTTCCATGCCATCTGCGTGTGACCGCCTGACTAATCAAACTTCTGACCAAACGGACCTGCCCGACCACAGTAAAGCTAGAAATATGACGAGCCCGAATGATACTTCGAGCCTATGGCATCTCCTGCGAATATGTCGGTCCTATCCATCCTTTCAGCCGCAAGGCAGATCGAGATCTTCGGCATCCAGTTCTATTCCAAAGTGGCAACCTGTATATCGGACGAGAACGGAAAGGCGCTGATGAGGTCGCTCGGGGCGGACGAGCGCACGCACAAGGAGACGATCGAAGAGGTCATGCAGCATCTTTCCCCCGGGATGGACCTGGATGAAGTGGAACCGGAGAAAGAGCTCTTGAACATACTGCCAAAAAAGGTATTCCCTTTCCCTCCTGAGGGTACATGCCTTGCTGTTTCCGACGAGATCCGGGCGGTGAACATCGGGATCGACGTTGAGATCGCTTCCGTCAAGATGTACCAGGAAGCGTCAGCCCTGGTGGATGACCTCCGGATCAAGAACATCCTCATAACCCTGACCCGGATCGAGGAGAAGCACAAGATCCTCCTCGAATCATCGCTCATGATGCTAAAAACTGAGGGCAGCTGGTACGCCTATACCCCGATATTGGATGGTTAGAAGGGTCTGATCCGACCATCGCCGGACGAGGGCCACATGGCCCTTAACGAGGCATAGAGGCAGTCCGTCAGCAGATTTTTATATCCGTCTTCCATGCTTAGTTACCAACCTGCCAACGGCTATCGGCTCTTCATCTGATACCGACCGGTGTTCATAGAGGTATTTCAATGGTCAAATTACCAAAAAGCCTTGAAAGGGATATGGCTGCATGTCTTCAGTGCGGATACTGCGTCCAGGTCTGCGATACCTACAATCAGAACCGATGGGAGTCGAACTCGCCGAGAGGTAAGGTCTTCTATCTGAACCAATTGGCCAAGAGGAGCGCTCTGGATACCCTTCTGGGCCGCAAGATCAAGCTGGACGACGAGTTCATAGAATCACTATATTGGTGCACCGGATGCGCCAGATGCTGGACGGTATGTCATGTCAGCATCGAGTTCGCCGATTTCTGGGAGACGGTCAGGGAATGGGCCCATGAGCAGGGCCATGGACCGCTGCCCGCCCACATCAAGATCAGAGAGAGGCTTGAGGAGAAGCGCAACCCGTACGATGAGCCGATGGAGAAGCGTGGAGCATGGTTCCCCAAGGATATCCCCCGCTCACCGCAGCCGGACATCATGTTCTTTGCCGGATGCACCGCATCCTACCGTGCGCCACACCTAGCCAAGGCCGGAGTCACCGTCCTGAGCCGCGGAGGCGCAACAATCAACATCATGGGCGAGGACGAGTGGTGCTGCACATCGCCGGCGCTGAGGACTGGCCAGACCAAGCTCACCCGTAACTTCGTGGAGCATACCATCACCACCGTCGAGCACTCGGGCGCAAGATCGATGGTCATGACCTGCGCTGGTTGTTTCAAGACCACCTCGCACGACTACGGCAAGTACTATACGAGCCCGGCATTCCTGGTGCAACACTTCTCGCAGGCGGCCGAGAAGATGATAAAGGACAAGAAGCTCAAGTTCACCAAGGAGATCAAGGCCAAGGTCACCTACCACGACCCATGCCACCTGGGACGTCACGCGCAGGTGTTCGACTCACCGCGTGAGTGCATCAAATCGATCCCGGGCGTCACCCTGGTAGAGATGAAGCATATCCGAATGGACTCCAAGTGCTGCGGTGCCGGAGGCGGCTTCAAGTCCGCCAACAACGACACTGCGGTCAACATCGCGGCCGAGAGGGTAAAGGAGGCAGTCGAGACCGGAGCCGACATCCTGGCCACCTCGTGTCCGTTCTGCGTCGTCAACCTACAGCAGGGTGCGAAGAAGATCGGCGCCAAGATAAAGATTATGGACGTGTCCGAAATGCTGCTCGAGGCCACGGAACCCGTTCCGCCCGCACCCGCAGCAGCCCCGGCCGCCGCTGCTCCGGCAGCCCAGGCCGCTCCAGCGGAAAAAAAGTAACTCTAGAGCCGGTCAAGGACCGGCCTTCATTTCCCATTCTTCAATTTATAAAGAAATTAGTATTTTCGGAACTGTTTCACAAAGCTTCAAGTATCCATTGACTTTCGTTATCTGGTCACTGGACAAATTTCCATGGTGTTCGAACTTCTGGACGAAAGGATCAGAAAGGTCCTGTCCGACAAGGACATTCACGAGCCGACCGGGCCGCAGCGGGCAGCCATCCCGCACATACTGGCAGGAAGGAACATATTGCTGGTGGCCCCGACCGGCATAGGCAAGACCGAAGCGGCCATGCTGCCGATATTCCACAAGCTCATCTCCACCGAGGGGAAGGGCATACGCTGCATCTACGTGACGCCGCTCAGGGCATTGAACCGTGATATGTTACGACGCTTGGAGGAATTCGGGGACGCCCTCGATCTGAGGGTGGCGGTGCGACATGGGGATACGCCCCAATCGGAAAGGACTCACCAGTCAAAGTTTGCGCCGGATGTTCTCATCACCACACCGGAGACGCTGCAGATAATGTTCACGGGCAAGAACCTGAGGCAGCACCTAACGAACGTGAAGTTCTTCGTGGTGGACGAGATTCACGAGCTGGCCAACGATGAGCGCGGAGCACAGCTCGCCATCGCGATGGAACGTTTGGTCTATCTTGCCGGAGATTTCCAGAGGATCGGCCTGTCGGCCACCGTAGGAAGCATCCAAGAGGTAGCGAACTTCCTGGGCGGCTCCAAACGCCAGGTCACCATCGTGAAGGCACAGATAGCCAAGGAGATGCGGCTATCGGTGCAGTACCCGGAGGTAACGGACGAGGACCGGGACCTGGCGGGTACGTTGCAGAGCGACGCCCAGTTGACGGCTTGCATGCGCCGCTGCCGGAAGATGATCGAGGAACACCGCTCCACGCTGCTTTTCGTGAACACCCGTGATACCGCCGAGGCACTCGCCGCCAGGTATCATATCTGGGACGAGGCCTTTTCGGTCGGCGTACACCATGGCTCCTTGTCAAAGGAGACCAGGATCGAGATGGAGGAGAACTTCAAGGCGGAGAAGCTGAAAGGGCTGATCTGCACTTCCTCGCTGGAGATGGGCATAGACATCGGATCGGCAGACTATGCGATCCAATATAACTCCCCACGTCAGGTGGCCAGGCTCATCCAGAGGATGGGACGGGCAGGTCATCAGGTCGGGGCGTTCTCCGAAGGGGCTATAGTCGCCTCCTCCCCGGATGAGATCGTAGAATCGCTGGTAATAACCAGGAAAGCGCTGGACGAGGAACTGGAACCACTGATGGTCCGACCTAATCCCATGACCGTACTGGCAAACCAACTTGTGGCAATGACCATGCAGGGGAAGGTCAACAAGGACGATGCCTACGCCGCCTGTGTCCGCACCTATCCGTTCCGGGACCTTACCCGGGAACAGTTCGACGGGATCCTGGACCAGGTCGCCAAGATAGGACTGGTGTTCGTCGATCGGGATGATTACCGGCGTTCGGCTCGCGGCCGAAAATACTTCTATGACAACATATCGATGATCCCGGACGAACGGACATACATGATCCGGGAGCTTTCCAGCAGGAAGATCGTCGGCACGTTGGACGAATCGTTCGTGGTCTCCTTCGCTGAACCTTACGCCACGTTCATTACCAGGGGAAGGACCTGGCGCATCGTCGAGGTACGGGAGGACGAACTACTGGTAGAACAGGTCCGTGAGATCGGTTCCATCCCTTCCTGGGTAGGCGAGGACATACCTGTCCCATACGACGTGGCCCAGGAGGTGGGTAGGCTTCGCCGTGTGGAGAACTATTCTGGATACAACGGCGACTCATCATCGGTAAAGGCCGTCAAGGACTACTTCGTCGAACAGCGGTCCAAATCCCCCATGCCGACAGACAAGAAGGTGACACTGGAGATCGGAAAGCGTCTAGCCATCCTCAACATGTGCTTCGGCACCAAGGTGAACGAGACCCTGTCAAAGATGCTGTCCATACTTCTCACCGCCCGGCTGGGCGAGTCGGTTGGCGTCACCACCGACCCATACCGGATTATACTGGACCTGCCCAGGGACATCAAACCGGACATGATCATTGATACTCTGAAAGGCATACGCTCCGACACCGTGGAGGCGTTGGTGCGCATGGTCATCAAGAACTCCAGCCACCTTCGCTGGCGCTTCGTGTATGTGGCCAAGAAGTTCGGGGCAGTGGAGAAGGACGCGGACTATAAGAGCGTGAACTTCGGACGGCTGGTCGAAGCGTACGAGAACAGTCCGATCTTCGATGAGGCGGTGGCCAGGGTCCTATGGGAAGATTTCGATCTGGATGGGACGGTGGAGGTGGTCCGCAGGATCGAATCGGGCGACCTGGAGTTCCAGGTCTGCGGGCTGACGCCGATCGGAAGGGCAGGACTATCACATTCGAAAGAGCTCATCACCCCTCAGCGTGCCGACCACTCCATCCTGATGGCGCTCAAGAAGCGCCTGGAGGAGGAGCAGATGAACATGTCCTGCCTGAGCTGCGCCTCGCAGTGGCGTCTCCGCATCCGTGAGGCTCCGAGGGCGATCGTCTGTCCCAAGTGCGGTGGCCATATGATCGCCGCCCTCAATCCCTATAACAAGGACCTGGTAAAGCTGGCCAAGAAGAAGGACCTCACCGAGGACGAGGAAAAGGAGCTGCGAAAGCTATTCAAGAACGCCAGCCTGGTCCTGAAGTACAGCAAGAAGGCGTTGACAGCGCTGGCAGGACGAGGGATCGGCCCGGACACCGCCTCCAGGGTCCTGACCGGGTTCTTCGACAGCGAGGACGACTTCCTGCGGGAGATCCTCAGCGCCGAGATAAACTACGCCAAGACCAAGCGCTTCTGGGACTAAGGTCTCGCGCGGACCGGGTTGGTGAGCGTTCCGACGCCCTCGATCCTCATCTCGATCAGGTCCCCGGGAACGATCGGTCCGACACCGCTCGGCGTCCCTGTGGCGATGACATCCCCTTCCTCCAGCGTCATCCACTTGGAGATGAAGGCGATGAGCTCCTCGGGCGTATAGATCATCATCGACGTGTTGCCCTGCTGTCTTACTTTTCCGTTCACGCGGCACGATATCTCCAGATCGTGGATGCCGTGCGTTGCCGGCAGAGGCTTGGGCTCGGACATAGGCGCAAAGGTATCCATGCCCTTGCTCAGGGTCCAGGGCAATCCTGCCTTGCGGTAGGCGTTCTGGACGTCCCGGGCGGTAACGTCATTGAAGACCGCCAGACCGGAGACATGGTCCATCGCCCTTTCCTTCGGGATGTCCCTCCCGGTCCGGCCTATCACCAGCGCCAGTTCGACCTCGTGATCGACCCGGCCGACGCCACCGGGAATGAGGATGGCCTCCTCATTGCCGATCCTTGACGACATCGGCTTTAGAAAGATGACCGGTTCGGAGGGCACCTCATTCTTGAGCTCCTTGATATGCTCCCGATAGTTCTGGCCGATGCAGACGATCTTACCTTTCCTCATCTGGGCGCCCTCTATTGGAACGGATCTACCCCTTCCGTCCCGGCATCTCTCCGCTCGGACACGGTCTCGAACTTCATCAGAACGTTCATCCCTTTCAAAGTGGCATGCACCTTGTCCGCCAAATAGATCGCGTCGTCAAGGGTGGCATTCTTGTCCCATTTGTAGATGCCGTCATAGTTGCCCTTGGTCGGTTCAAAACCCAGGTTCCGGAGAGCGTCCAGTACCTCCGAGGGGCGTTTTCCCTCGGAACTGAACGTGACGGTGATGTACGTCAACATGAAGAGTAATACCAAACTCCGCTCCTTTAACGGTTACGGAGCCGCCTAATCGTCTTCCTTCGCGTTCGCGGTTTCGATGTGACCTTCGCCCCTGAACTTCCTGGCGATGATGTACATCTCGGACGAGCTGTCCCTTGATGCCTTCGGTGCGAACATGCGCACGTTGTCGAAGTACTTCTTCACCTCGGCGACGAACTCTTTGGTGTCCTGACCCTCGAATATCTTCATGACCAGTGTGCCGTTATCGACCAGCGTCTTCTTGGCAAACGCCAGTGCATACTCGCAAAGCTCGACCGATCTGGCCTGGTCAGTGTTGTAGGCCCCGGATATGTTGGGGCTCATGTCGGAAAGAACAACGTCGGCCTTCCCTGCGATCATGTAGAGTAGCTTATCGACGGTCTCCTGCTTCCTTATGTCCCCTCGGATCGTCTCCACCATTCCGTCCACGGGCGCAATGCTCTGCAGGTCCACTCCGACGACATGGCCAGATTCCGTTACTCTTTCAGATGCGACCTGTAGCCAACCACCCGGAGCCGCCCCCAGGTCCACGACCACATGTCCAGGTTTCATGATATGGAAACGGTCATCGATCTGGATGAGCTTGAAGGAGGCACGGCTACGATAGTCCAGCTGCTTCGCCTTACGGTAGTAGAAGTCCTTTCGGCGGGCCGAGAGCCAGTTCTTCGACATAACATCCGTTCGATGCAATCCCGAGATAAAATGTTTGTCATTGCGACTCCTCGGCCTTGAGTTAAGAATCACTAGCTCCGAAGACCTATTTGATGCAATAGAAACCGGCCTGCATGTATGAATACCAAAGCATCTCCACCGCCTCAAATCCGATCTCCCGGTAAAGCTCTAGATGCTCCTGGACAGTTATCGGGAAATATTCCTTGTCAAATCTGGCCAGATGAGCGGTCACCTCCGTCCTGCTCTTGCCGCTCTCCAACTGAAAACGTTCCCAGTACCTTTTTCCGATATCGATGCCCTGAACGGTGAACGGCCTCACGTTCTCGAACGTGACGTATGCACCACCAATGGACAGTAGGTCGTAGCAGGCTGCCACCGCCCTCTTCCTCCCCTCTCTGGAGAGATAGTGATGGCATTGTACGGCCGTTATCACGTCTGGCCTTTCGGTCACCAAGCATTTCAGTTCCTGAGAGCAGGAGGGCTTAAGGAACCTCACCCTCGCTTGACCACCGAGCTTTCTACGTGCCTGTCCTAGCATCACATCGGATGGGTCGACAAGGATGAAATGGGTGTCAGGAAAGACGTTCAAGGCCGAATTCACCAACGTGCCGGTGCCGCAGCCAGTATCGAGCCAGAGCCTTGGCGGCCTTTCCAAAGACCGGACCAGGTTTATCGTTTCCTTGGCGATCTGATCATAGTATGGAATTGTTCTGATGATCTGGGCATCATAGTCGCCAGGAGCATGAGGGAGCGGGCGTTCGTCCATTTCCCTCGGAAATGGGGTTAGATCATAGATAAGATAGCGGTCCTCTGATGAGATGTTGGCGTCGATGAAAGACTATTTAGACGCCGGACCGATTTACCTCCGGTGCCTTACATGACACAGAATGACTGGACGTACGCCCGTGCGGGTGTCGATATTGAACAAAAGTCCCGTTCCATCGCATCACTTGTCAACAGGCTCACCTACCGCAGGACTGGAAAAGGAAGGGTCATTGACATCAAGGGACAGTTCACCAGTCTGATCGATTTTGAGGGCACTATCCTCACGTTGTGCACGGATGGGGTCGGCACCAAACTGCTGATCGCTGAGGCATTGGACAAATGGGACACGGTCGGGATCGACTGCATGGCCATGAACGTGAATGACACGATATGCGTCGGCGCCGAGCCGTTCGCGTTCGTGGATTACATAGCCATCGATAAGCCGGACGAGAGGATCACCGAACAGATCGGCATCGGCCTGGAGAAGGCCGCCGAGGATTGCAACGTGGACATCGTTGGCGGGGAGATAGCGGTCCTTCCGGAGATCGTGAAGGGCGTAGATCTCTCCGGCACCGCACTGGGTTGGCTGGATAAGGACAAGATCGTGGATGGAAGCGGGGTCCAGATCGGCGACGCCATCATCGGGCTCAGGTCGTCTGGAATACATTCCAACGGGATGACCCTGGCCAGGAAGGTCCTGGAATCGGCCGAGATCGGGCTGGACCAGAAGTTCGACCGGTTGGGAAAGACCATCGGTAGGGAGTTGTTGACACCGACCGAGCTCTACGTCAAGAAAGTGGTCGAACTGGTCGACAAGGTCAAGGTCCATGGCATGGTAGATGTGACCGGGGGCGGGTTGAAGAACTTCGTCCGCCTGAAGAAAGAAGTTTTCTTCGAGATATCGGAACCTATCAAACCGCAACCGGTGTTCGACATCATCTCGGAACTGGGCAACGTCAGCCCCACTGAGATGTACAAGACGTTCAACATGGGAATGGGCTACGGTATAGTGTTGCCGCAGGAAAATGTGAAGAAGGCTCTGCAGGTCCTGGGAGAAGGGGCGAAGGTCGTCGGCCAGGCATCCAAGGGCAGCGGGGTCGGAATCCCGTCATTAGGCGTTCACTACGAGACATATTGAAATGAAACGAATTTCCCTCAATTCCCGTTCGCTAGGCTCGGAGTTCGCCGGCTTCGAGCGGGAGCTGATGAGGCCCGACCGGCACGCTGGCTGGGTGAAGTTCATAGCGGAGGGCGTCATCCGGCTAAGGCGTTCACCGTTCTCAGAGCACTATTCGGACAGCTACTACTACGTTCCCGAGGACATACATCTGCACGAAGGAGAGCTGGTCGACCTCAATGTCGGTCCGCTGCGATGGGCGGGGATCAAGATCGAGGATGGGTCGGTATTCCCGTCGTTCAAGGCCTCCTACCGGGACGTACGGAGCTATGAGAAGGGCGTCCTCAGGCTTCCCAGGCCCCGGATAGACGCTAAGGATTTCCAGTATTTCCTGACCGAGCAATGGAGGAACGCGGAATATGATGACCTGGGGAAATCCCTGGCGTTGCAGCTGCTTTCCTGCCCCTCGGATGTCTACGGGAACGGCGGAATCGGCGCCCAGTCGATCTGCCTATCCACGAAAAAAGGCCCCCTGCTTGATCTGAAATCGACCATCCGCAACAACCTGCCTGTCGAGTTCACCGGGAAGAGCGATCGCTACCGCTTCGACGTCATTGAGAGGGAAGAGCAGACCGGGGAACTGCAGGAGAACCTCGGACAGACGTCGGCAAGGGAAACTTCGTTCAACTTCCTGACGGTCATGAACCCGATCGCAGACCCGCTGCCGGTCCAAGTGCCTACCACCATCATCAACGCCCACAAGGTCGGCGTCGAGAAGGAGCAGAACCTGGATGTCCTGGAGTACCTGCTATACTCTCTGATGCTGCACCCGGTCATCAAACGCTCCTCCGTCAACGAGATCGAAGCCGGGATGAGGCTGGTGAAGGAACAGGTGGAACCGGAATCGGTGGAACTGGACCTGCCGATTGACCGGTATGCCATCACCAAGCTGGCCATGGCGCTATGCAGGCTCGAGGGCAGAGAGGAGATCGATGATTCGTCGTTCTCCAAGAGCAGGGACGTCTTCTTTGACCTCTACCGCGAATTCCTGGACACCAAGAAGGACCAGTTCGGGCCAGGTAAGAGCTCTTTCGGAAGGAAGGGCGTCAGGTCTCAGGTATCAGGACAGTTGGATGCGAACGATCTCATCCTGTTATCATACGTCAGAAAGATATCTAGGCAGCAGGGCAAGGAGTATGTAACGGTACAGGACCTGAAGGACGAACTGGGAAAGAAGCGTTACCAGCGCTTCGACCTGGACCGTTCATTGGAGCGGCTGAACGTGTTTGGACGCGTCTTACGGAGCGAGAATATGAGCGCGTTCAAGCCGATCGACCTGGACTGATGTCGACTACTTTGACCGGTCGTGTACTTTATGTGCGATGACGGCGACGCAGGCACCCAGAGCCGTGCACGTCTCCATCGAATACTCGCCGAACGTTATGTCCATGTGATTGGGGGCCATCTCGTGGATGTCCTTGGGAACTCCTTTCGGCCCGGCACCAAAGACCAGGCAGATGCTCCTTCCGTTCAGCAACATCTCCACCACCTCGTCGACAGAGCGTTTCTTCTTTTTGTCCGGGTTGCATGTCGTGAGCACGACCTCTCCCAGCTGCGGCTGGAATCCCTTGCCCGGATACGCGACCGTGGAAAAACGGCCTTTTGACGCCACGTTCTTCAGGTAGCTTCCGTCCTCTCCGATCGATGTCGTGGTCGAGACCCAATCGGCGATCTCCTGCGGGGTCGTCAGATCCTGGGGGAAGGGGAAACCGATGGTCACCAAATTGAAGTCGAACGCCAACGCCAGCGGCCCCGCCCGGGCTAGGATACGGCGGTGCGCTTCGCGGAAGCTGTTCGGGTCATAGGAGTTGTAGATGGCGATGGTCGCCCTGCCCAGCCGGCGTGTCTCTTTCATGTTGCGTCCATAGAATGAAGAAAGGATTGTTCCAGGCCCGAAGGCCTGAAGATGTTTACTTCTCGATGTTGAGCTGGACCTGCTTCACCGAGGTGAGCATGTCCTCGTCCCAGGTGTTCTTGAGCCGCTTCCTGCCCTTCCACGCACCGGACTGCAGGATGTAGCCGACCAGCAGGGACAATCCGATCGATGCCTCGACGTAGGCGACGGACTTGTTCGCGTCCCGGTTGATCTTTCCCCAGGACTGTGCCTCCTCGAATGTGCAGCCGGACAGCCCGCCCCACTGGGGCGCGTCCATGGTGATCTGGATGGCATAGTGGTGGCCGCCCTTGTCGTAGCCCAGGGTCTCGGCGATGACCTCGGTCTGCTGTATGAAGTTCTTCGGAACGCCGCCGCCGATGTATATGACTCCGGTCTTCTCCGCCTTGATCTTCATCTGGGTCAGTTCCCAGTTGTCCCGAATCGGGTCCATGTGCATGAACGGTTTCTTGGCCGCGCGAGCCCTCTGGTACAGCCCGGTCAGGCCGATCCCGATGCTCGAGTCGTTGAGCGCCGGAACGAACATCGGCACTCCGTACTTGCGGCAGTTGTACAGGATGGAGTTCTTGTCCTTGACATGGTCGCCCAGGATCTCCATGAACTCCCTGGACGAGTATCCCCTAGGCTCGAGCTTCTCGGCTATGTCACCGATGACCGCATCGGTCTCCCGGAACTTGTCCTCATCGACCAGCGTGTCGTATATCCGATCTACGAAAAGCTCCCTGAGCGCCAGATCGTCGACCCGGGGAGAGGTCTTGTAATGCGAGTAGCCTTGTGCCTGGTAGAAGTCCTGGTAGGGTATGGCGCCGATCGTGACTATGCCATCGACGATGCCGTACTTCACCATGTCAGCGATTACCTTCCTCAATCCGGCCGCCACCAGCGGCCCGGCCAATCCGAGGATTATGGTCGGCCTGGCGGGGTCCTTCAGCGCCTTCTCATAAGCGATTCCGCAGGTGGCCAGGGCGCGGCTCTGGATCGAGCTGTCCTTATATGCCTCCATTAGGTCTTTGACGGTCGAAATGTTGTCAAAGTCAATGTGCTTGACCTTCTCCTTCATCACAGTCTTCTTGGACAATGAGCTTTTCTTTGCCAAAGTTTAACCCCCAATTACATATGAATCTACTATTTCAAACTTAAAGAATGACATCGATCGATGACACATCACTCTTGCTTCTCCAGCGCCTTCCTGGGCCGGCTGCAAATGGCGTAATCGTCACCGTCAAAAAATACATCCAACTCAGGGTGTTCGGCCTGGATCTCCTCGATCTTTTTGAGAACCTCGCGCAAAGTGAAGTCGCTGTTGCGGTCCAACTTTACATGCACGGTCTTCTCCATCCTCACCACTCCTGGCCAATATCCCGATTCCCTCTAAGATAGGTCGGAGAATATATATCCTTTTTTGGAGGTGTACCGATAATGATATCATCCTCCAGTTCGGCCAGGGTAGGTTTTCTCATTTCCTGGCCCGATACATGTTCTTCGGGATCCGGATCTCGAACCTGACCCCTTGACCCTGACATCCTTTCTCTGCAATGGTCATGCCGGTTATCGCCAATATCTCCCTCGTTAGGTACATCCCCAATCCAGTGTTCTTGCCGAACCCCCGCTCGAAAATCCGCGCCTTATCGGAATCGACAATTCCTATCCCGTCGTCGGAATATACCAGAGCGGCCCCCTGTTCGGACTCGTGGAACTCTATTCCTATTCTGGAAACATGGCCGCCATGCCTTAATGAGTTGTCTATGAGATTATAGAAGACCCTCCCCACCAGCCGATCGCAGAATATCTTCAGGTCTCCCACCGATGCGCTGGCGGTGATGTTCACCATCTTGAGCTGGTTCAGCGCCTCATCGAACATGTCACCGACCCGGTACCAGCCAGGGGGCTCGCTGCCCAGGTTCTGGTATGTCTTGGCGAACTCGATCAATGAGTCCATCCGGCGGCATGCCACCTTTATCTTGGCCAGATGGTCCTTGAGCTTCGACGGGTCCCTCTCCGTGTCGGCCAATTCCACATGACCGTTGATCACCATCAGGTCGTTCCTGATGTCGTGCCTGGTGATGGTGGAAAGCAGGTTCAGCTTCATGTTGACGGATTGGACCGAGGCGCTGAGACGCTTCATCTCACTGATATCGTTATACTCGGCAAATACCGCCTCGGCACCCTGGTAATCGACCAATATGGCAGAGGTGAATGCCCAGAAGGTGTTGCCCTCCACGTCCCTCATCATGAGCTCGAAATCTTCCATCCGACCCTCTTCGTCGATGGACTTCAGCACCTTCTTCCTCATGCTCGGATCATCATAGAAATCCTGGATCATCATCGTGATGGCTGCTTCCTTGCTTATCTTGAAATGATGTTCGGCCCTTCGATTGATGAAGAGGAGCCTCCCGTCATCCTGTCTGGCAATGGTAATCGGGAAAGGTGACGAGTCCAACAGTTCACGGTATCTCTCCTTGCTCAGCCTAAGCTCGTTCTCGGCCTTCTTTCTCTGGGTGATGTCCCTCAGAAGGATCAGTTTGTTGTCGGGTGACCCAGGATTGGAAAGGCCGATCACGGTCGCCTCATAGACCACATCGTCCCCATCATGTATGCCCATCAATTCCTCTACGAAATCGGAGCTGCCTCCCAGATGATCATGGAACCTTGAACATGAAGGCATGATCGTCCTCAGTTCCATGCCGACGCCGCCGGTCCTGCTAAGGCCTAGCTTGGCTGCCGAAGCTTTGTTGAAGTCCACCAATCGGCCTTTGGCGTCCACCACCAAGTACAGGTCGGACATTTTGTCGACCACCTCGGACCGGGCCACCGGTTTGATGTCCAATATGTGAAAGGAGAAGAGTGCCCAAAAGAACAGAACACCGGTAACCATCATAGAGCTGGATGCAAGACTGTAACCTGGGATCGGTGTGATGCCAAAGTTGAACATTAGATCGATTGCGATAGGGATCAGGGTCCCAAGGATCAGGATTGCGGCCTGTCTTGAATAGACGAGCGGAGACCCTTTGATCGTTCCCATGAGGAACGAGACCGTGGCTATCGCCAGCAAATAGCTGTACAGCACATATATCCAGTACCATGGGCCGGTCGTGAACGTAAGGACGCTGAAGTCACCGACATCACGAACACCGAAATCATAGCGGAACAAGTGGGTGTAGTCAGAGGTCAGCATCGCGATTATCGTCAAGAACGGTATTACTGAAAGAAGAAGCACGTTCCTCCGGGAGAGCCAGAACGCTTTCCCAGCATAGCTGGCCGCCATCAGAAGATAGGTCAAGGTGATGAAAGGAAGGAAAAGGAACCGGACCTTTGCGAACAGCACCTTGTCGGACAGGAGACCTGCGTTCAATTCTAGCCCGTACAGTACTGCCCAGACCAAACCTATCGCGATGGCCGCCCGGAAGTACTTAGCCTCCGGAACATCCTTGAAACGGATGCTGAAAGCGAAGGTCGCTGCCAGAATCATGGTGGCTATAAGCTGCGGCAACAGGATCGTGCTGATGGCCATCGGTCGGTCTCGCTGTTCAAATTATGTGCCGGGATATTTAATCCATCTGGACCGAAAAACGGGTACGGAGAATCTGACCTGCTATCCTTTTGAATTCCGGTGGATTATCGTCTGATCGCGTTCGGGTCCATGAATGAGAATACCTCTTCCGACCGGATAAGGTCGAGGACCGTTCCTTGAATGACTGGCCACCCTTAATATCCATTCCAAGAACCTCATGAAATATCTTAAATAGATGGCTGGACCGTCATGAGTCGATTCAAAATTCACCGGCCAGGTATTTAAATGGCTTCTAGCAAGAAATTGGACGCCGTCCAACACGAAGTTCGCTTGGACCCAGGGGGGTCAACCGCTGAGGTCAGCCCCGCTTCTAAGGAAATTGAAGGAGCCGACCTGAGGTCTTGGCTGGAAGGCGGGGATGATTTTCTTGCTTGGCTCGATGAGGGTGCCGAAGATCCGCATGCAGCCGATAACAAGCAGGCGGCCGCTGTGGAGGCCAGCTCGGAATACGTCGCCGAGCTCAATGAGAAACTGAAGAAATATGAGGATGAACTGCGCCTGCTGAAGCAGAAACTGGCAGAGGCCTTTTTGGACAATGCCTCGGACCAGACCGGTAAGGATGTCGAGATCGATCTAGGCCGGAAATTGCAGGAGCTGATCGAGGCGAAGGACCAGCTGGCGCTTGAGGTCGATCGGCTTCAGAAACTGAACAACGACATAAAGCAACACTTCGAGCAATCGCTCGTCAACGTCTCAGAGGATAAATCCTCCCTATTGATGAAGGAGATCGAGCTCAAGGAGAAGGAGTCCAAGCTCCTGACCCGGATGAGGGAGCTCGAGCTCAGGCAACGTGATGCGTCGAGCTACGCTTCCAAAGAGGTGGAGGCCAACCTGGAGGAGCGTTTCCATACCGAGCTCAGGCAGAAGGAGGCCGAATGGAGATACAAGGAGCAACAGCTGCAGGGCCGTATCCAGGACATGGAGAAGGAGCTGCTCCGCCTCTCGATGGACCTGAAGCTCAAGGATGACAAACTCAAGTTGTCCAACATGGGAAAGCCGGACATAGAGAAGGCAGTGGCCCAGAAGTACGAGGAGATGATGGCCAAGGAGAAGGAAGTTGCCATCATGCAGGGCGAACTGGACCAGATGAAGATCCAGATACGCGAGAAGGACGACGAGCTGAAGAAGATCAAGGACGTAATCACGTATAAGGAGGATGAGCTCAACCGCCGAGAGGAGGACATGATGTATCGGGAGAAGGTCCTCTCCGGAGAGAAGCGCAAGTTCGAGGAGACCCGGAAGGAGCTCTCGGGCACCGACGAGGTGGAGCTCAAGAAGCGCATCGAGGAGCTCCGGAACGAGGTTCAGAAGAAGGAAGAGGACCTGCGGGCCAAGGAACGTTTCCTCAACGCCAAGGGCGAGGAGATCCGGATGCGCGAGTCCGGGCTTATCGAGGACGAGATCAAGGCCAGGGAGAAGGACCGGGTCCTGGAGGCCACCCAGGCCAAGGTGAAGACGGGAAATACCCGTTTGGACGACCTGCTGCTGGGCGGCATACCCTTCGGCTCCAACATCATGGTCCACGGGCCGCCGTTCGTCGGCAAGGAGGTCATGGTCAATTCATTCGTGGCGGAAGGCCTGAAGAAAGGCATTCCAGCGTTGTGGGTTATCACCGATAAGACCCCCAAGGACATCCGAGAGGAGATGAAGTTCGTATTGTCTGGCTATGATGAGTACGAAAGGAAGGGACTGGTCCGATACATCGATGCGTTCTCACGTTCGATGGGTGACGAGTCCAAGGACGAGTTCACCACCTACATAGACGAGCCGACCGACCACGAGAAGATATCCGAGGCGGTCGAGAACATAACCAAGGCGTTCCGGGAAACCCACGAGTACTATCGCATGGCTTTCCGTTCCATATCCACCCTGATCGCATATTCCGATCCGAACACCGCCTTCCGTTTCCTATCGCCGCTGTGCGGCAAGAGGAAGAGGGACAAGGCGGTCTCCATGTTCACCGTCGAGAAGGGAATGCATGGCGAGCAGGAGATCCAGATGCTCGGCTCGATCATGGACGGCATGATCGATTTCAAGGTCGACCAGCTGAAGACGTTCTTCTCGATCCAGGGTATCAGCGAGGTCCAATCCCGTGCCTACATCAGGTACACGTCATCGAAGCATGCCCTGCAGATCGGCTCGTTCGCTCTGGATCACATCAGGTAAAGAAAATTCGGTCAGCCGAACAGGATTGGATGTGGTCATCAGAAGACGACTACGCGACCTCGACCCCGCTGCCCGGCTTTATGCCGCCCTTCTTCTGAACGTTGATATGAGGCAACGGGAAAGGCGGCGGGAGCTTGATGTCACGGGCGACCAACAGGGCCGTGGGAAGGCAATTTGCGACTACGGTATTGTGCACAACGTTCGCCTCGTCCACCGGCATCGATCCATCCTTGGACCATTCCGTCAAGATCTCATTGGCGTTACCATCGCATATGAGCTGGCCTTCGATCTTGATGAAGCCCATCCCGGCGTAGTTGGCTGTGAACCGGAAGTCCACCGAGATCGTCTCATCAGACACCCTGACCACCTGGGTGATGCTGCTGTTCTGATCGATCCGGATATTGGTCATGCGCTCCCCCGCCTTGGAGAAACGTTTCGCCTCGATGACGCTCATCTCGAAGGACTTGACCTGCATAATCACGTGCACCCTATCGGTGCAAGCGATATCAAACTTTGTTATGCTTCCATAGGATAAGGATAAGAAGTGCCGCAGGCCGGGCTCGAACCAGCGACTTCAAGGTCTTCAGCCTTGCACTCTCCCAGCTGAGTTACTGCGGCTTGGCGGTCAGAGAAAGTGGAAGACCATTATAAAGGTTGGCATGTCCAAGTCCCGGGCAAAATGTTCGAAAAATCGACACTTTGAAAGCCTCTTGACATATTGCAAAAAAGGGGATGTGGCAGATATATCGCTTTAAGAAAACCTTAATTTCGCAAATAGCCAGACAGCTCAGAATGTTTAAATACTCACGATCAACTTCTTTCACGATACGATTTTGAGGAACCAGCATGGTCAAAGTTGCCTTTAGAAAAAGGATTCTGAGCAAGTCGAGCCGAGCTCGATGCATGCGCAGGGATGAGGAGGGAGTAGCCTCGGTGATCGGGACGATCATGGCCTTGCTGATATTCCTGACCTTCATGTCCATGTTCGTTAACACCTACATCCCGATCTGGATGAAGGAGAACGAACGGCTGCACATGAACGAGGCCCAAAGCCAGATGGGAGAGGTCAAGGGCAAGATCGACAACCTAATCGTCAACACGCTCAACACTCTGATCGTCAATAAACAGGTCACCGGGGCCAGCTCGATCAATACCTACGAACCGATCACCATGGGAGCGGACGGCATTCCTCTGTTCGCCTCTGCCACCGCTGGTGCGATCATTCTGAGACCGGTCGGGACCAGCTCCACCAGCGCTAACGTCCAGTTCAACTACACATCCAACAATCAAAGGATACCCATCAACGAAATGGGCGGTGGAAAGCTGGAGTTCTACGCGCCTAACCGGTATTACGTCGGCCAGTGGCTGGCGTACGAGAACGGCGCCCTGATCGTGAAGCAGGACGTGGGCGAGGCGATGAAGGCCTCACCCTCTCTGGAGATAACCAAGTCGGGCAACAGTTTCAACGTGATCTTCACCCAGATCGACATCTACGGGACCAACTCCACCATGGTCGGGACCGGTGTGGCCGGTGTCAACATAAACCTCATCTACCTGGACATGCAAACGTATACCCCCCATTGGGGCTCCGATGCGAACCAAAACTCTACCGTATACAAGTTCAATACGGTATACAACGGGTCGCTCATGAACTTCTTGAAGACGACCTTGAAGGCAGCCGATCCGCTCGCCAACCTCAGCCTACCCGTTAAGATCGGGAGCACTACCACGTTCACCTTTAAGAACGGAGTCACCAATGAAGCGATACTTTCGGACACGCTCTTGGCGGACAAGTCCCATATGGTCACCCTTCAGGTTATTAACACGGGAACGCTGACGCTCAGCCGTGCCTCCGTCCAGGTCGAAATAAGTGTTTAATGAGGTTCCAGAATGACAACTGAAGCAGATCCGATGGCAGGCGGCAACGGGAGGCTGGAGCCGCAGTCAAAGGTGAGCACCATGGAGAGGGCCAAGGAGAGCTACATGCGCTTCCTTAAGAAGGTGGCCCCCAACCGGGGGATCAAGGTCATGCTCTCGGCCAAGGTAGTGGAACAGAAGCGCCTCCAGAAGGGCTCCCATGTCACCGATATCCCGGAGATCAAGAACCCCAACATCGAGGTCCTGGAAACATATGCGGTGAAGGAACCTTACAGCTATGTGCGGATCACGTTCAACAATGAGAACAGTGAATACCTGTATGAGGCGATCGAGCCTGAACTGAACAAGGAGGAAAAGGACCTCCTTGCCCTGGTCAAGGACACCCTGCAACGCACCCTTGGCTACGAGTGGGAGAAGCTCACCTCGCTTGACAAGGAGGAATATCTGCGGGAGAGCGTGGACTCGTTCGTCCAGACCCGGGGGATCAAGATCGAACCGATCACCAAGAAGAAGCTCGGTTACTATATCATCCGTGACTTCGTCGGTCACGGGGTCATCGACGTCATGATGAGTGACGACGACATCGAGGATATCTCCTGTGACGGTTACAACATCCCCATCTTCGTCTCGCACCGGAAGTACGAGTCCGTTCGTTCAAACATCATATTCGACAACGAGGACGCCCTGAACAATTTCGTCGTCACCCTGTCACAGAGGAGCGGGAAGCAGATCTCCGTGTCCAGCCCCATCCTTGACGGAACCACCATCGAGGGCCACCGGGTCCAGGCGACCTATTCGCGTGAGGTGACGACGCGCGGTTCTACATTCACCATCAGGCGGTTCAAGCACCGCCCGTTCACACCGGTCGACCTGCTGAAGTACAAGACCGTCTCCCCGGAGATGATGGCGTACCTGTGGCTGGGGGTCGAGAACGGCGAATCGATGATCCTGTGCGGCGGCACGGCGTCCGGCAAGACGTCGGCGCTGAACTCTCTGGCCCTCTTCATCCCGCCAGGCGCCAAGATAGTGACGATGGAGGACACCAGGGAGATCAACCTTCCCCACGATAACTGGATACCGGGCATGACCCGTACCGGTGTGGGGGAGAAGGACAAGGATGGCAAGTCCGCCGGCGAGATCGACATGTTCGACCTGGTCCGTGCAGCGCTGAGACAGCGTCCGAACTACATCATCGTCGGAGAGGTCAGGGGAAAGGAGACGTACATAATGTTCCAGGCGATGGCGACGGGACACTCCACCTACTCCACCATGCACGCCGATTCGGTGAAGTCCATGGTCAACAGGCTGGAGAACCCGCCCATCAACTGCCCCAGGATATTGCTGACCGCGTTGCGCAACGTGCTCATCCAGGCACAGGTCCGGGTGGGCAACGACCTTGTCCGTCGCATGAAGCAGGTCATCGAGATCGTCGGTTTCGAACCGGAAACGAACGAGCTCATCACCAACACCGTCTATGAATGGGACCAGGCAACGGACCGGTTCATCTACAAGGGCCATTCGTTCCTTTTCGACAAGATCATGGAGATGAAGTCGCTCACCCATGATGAGATGATGACCGAGTTCCAGAGGCGGATCGAGATCATCAATTATATGGTGTTCAAGGACATGACCGACTACCGCAAGATCTGGTCCATCACCAATGCCTATTACAAGGACCCCGAGAAGACGCTCACTAAGGTAAGGAAGGAGACCGAGGAGGGAAAGAATGTCGCCTGAAGTCTCAGATCTGTTCTCTAAGGTGGATTCCAGCAAGAGCACCTACATGAAGACCAAGAAGATTGGGGAGCACAAGAAGGAACTGGGACCGCGGGTGATCAGACTGCCCGAGGGCGTCGTGCCGGACTATGTCAAGCTCACCAAGTACCAGGAATTCTGCTGGAGGACGATCGGAAAGATCGTGCGTCTCCGGGCCAAGCCCAATCCCAAGCAGGAGTCATTGCTCCTACAGGCGCACATGCGCATGAGGCAGGAGGAGTTCGTCGCCTACGTATGGATGACGACCCTGCTGGTCGCCATCATAACAATACTGATCAGCGTGTTCTTCGGGGCGGTATTCATAGCCGTGCTGAACATCAGCCCGGCCCTGACCATATTCTTCTCCGTGATGGTGGTGGTGATCCCCACCCTCATGACCTATGTGATCGTCAACAGCACTCCGGGTTCCAAGGCCAAGGCCCGAAAGCGCGACATCGACAAGCGCATCGGTCCGGCGATGTCGTTCATCTCCGCAATGGCCTCGGCCGACGTGAACATCGACGTCATCTTCAAGGAAATGTCCCGCCAGCCGATATACGGGGAGATCCAGAAAGAATCAGAATGGATCACCAGGGACACGGAGCTTTTGGGCATCGATATCCTGACCGCCATCGGCAAGGCCGCACAACGCACGCCCTCGCAACGATTCCAGGAATTCCTTCAGGGGGTGGTGACCACCTCCACCTCCGGCGGACAGCTAAAGCCATATTTCCTGCAGAAGGCGGAGCAGTTCGAGAAGGAGCACAAGTTGGAGATCAGGGCCCAGCTGGAGAGCCTGGGACTGATGGCCGAATCGTTCGTCACCGTGGTCGTCGCATTCCCGCTTTTCCTGATCGTCATCATGGCCATCATGGCCATCGTGCCAGGCGGCGGGGGAAGTGCCGGGACCACCATAATGCTGCTCTACGCGGTGGTAGGGCTGATGGTGCCGGTATCCCAGTTCGGATTCATCTTCTTCATATGGAACTCGACCAAGGAGTCGACAATGTGAGGTGCTCCAATGGCCACTGAAAAGAACCTGGATATAATGGACCTGAAGCAGCTCAAGAACGATAAGAGCGACCTCACCAAGACCATGCTGATCATCGGCATCGTCGTAGGCGTGATGTTCTTCCTCATCGGATTCCTGGACGCCATCGGCGGGCTGGAAACGCCATTGAACTGGATCGACTATGTGGCGCTGGGCCTGATGGGCGTGTCCGGACCATACGGTTTCTACACCACCTACAGGCACAAGAAGGTCAAGAACATCGAGGCACGCCTTCCGGACTTCCTCAGGGATGTCGCCGAGGCAGGCCGTTTCGGAATGACCCTGGCGGAGGCGATCAAGGTCTCATCCCGAGGCAGGTATGGGCCGCTCACCCCGGAGATCCAGCGCATGGCCGCCCAGATCGAATGGGGTGTTCCGGCCGCCGAAGCTCTTAAACTGTTCGCGGAACGGGTCAACACGCCGTTGGTCAACCGTATGATATCGATCATCATCAAGGCCAACGACGCGGGCGGCAGCGTTGCCGATGTCCTCACCATGGTCGCGCACGACTCTCGCGAGACCATGCTCGACCAGAGCGAGCGCAGCCTGGAGATGTCGACCTACACCGTCGTCATATACGTGGCGTTCGCGGTGTTCCTGGCCACCATCTTCATCCTGAACGCCACCTTCCTTCCGAAGATGGCGGAGGCCGGAGCGCAAGTGGCTGCGGGAGCGGAGGCGGCCGGCATCACGAACATGCCCGCCACCATCAAGACCGAGATCATCCCTCAGATCCAATTGATATTCGTCATATCGGTCGTCATCCACGCCTTCGGGGACGGCATACTGGCGGGCGTGCTGCAAGACGGCCGCATCGCCAATGGGCTGAGGCATTCCTTCATCATGCTGCTGCTCGGCCTGCTCGGAACCAAGTTGGGGGGTACCTGAGATGGAAGCTTCAAAAGAACCGATGGCTGAGATCGATGCGGTCCTGAAGGGGGATCACGAGCCCGCGGTCAAGATGACCGCCATGCAGGGGTTCAACAGTAAGTACCTCGGGTTCCTGCTGAAGGTGAAGGGCCGGCCCATGAAGGTCATGCTCCCTTCCGGAAAGATACAGCCTGAGCTCGACTCGGAGGTCATCACCGAGGTGCCGAAGATAGCGGATGTCAACGTGGACGAGGTCGAGGTGACCCCCGTTTTCAAGCCATATTCGTTCGTGCGGATCAAGTTCGACAATACTTCCTCCGAATACATCTATGAGGTCATAGAGCCGCACCTCACTGAGGACGAGACCTACCTGCTGGATATGCTGAAGTCCTCCCTCATCGTCACGCTCAACCTGCCGGTCAGGAAGACGGGCAAGGAGAAGATGGACATACTGCGCAAGGCGACCGACGAGCTCCTCAGGATCTTCGACGTCAGCCCGAATGCGCTGTCCAAGGAACGCATATTGTACTACCTGCGGCGGGACTTCATCGGTTACGGAGCGATAGACGTGATGATGCTCGACCCGAACGTAGAGGATTGTTCCTGCGACGGCGTCAACATCCCGCTCTACATATTCCACCGTAAATACGGTTCGATCAAGTCCAACGTCAAGTTCGAGAAGGAGCTGGAACTGGACTCGTTCGTGGTCTGGCTGGCCCAAAAGTGCGGAAAGCACATCTCGGTCGCCAGCCCGATGCTGGACGCCACGATCCCGGACGGGAGCAGGCTCAACGCGACGCTGGGCATGCACGTCACCAAGAGGGGATCGTCCTTCACCATCAGGCGGTTCAAGGAGAATCCGTTCACGCCCATCGACCTGCTCAAGTTCAAGACCATGAGCACGGAGATGATGGCCTATCTTTGGATATCCACCGAGTTCGGTTCGTCCATGCTGGTCTGCGGCGGTACCGCTTCCGGCAAGACGACCACCCTGAACGCGGTGCTGCTGTTCATTCCGCCGCAGAAGAAGATCATCAGCATTGAGGACACCAGGGAACTGAACCTGCCCCACGAGAACTGGATACCTGGACTGACCAGGGAAGGTTTCGGTGGAAAGAAGATGAACAGCACCGGATCGGTGGACATGTTCGACCTGCTGACCGCGGCGCTGAGGCAGCGTCCAGATTACCTGATGGTCGGTGAGGTGAGAGGCAAGGAAGCATACGTCGTCTTCCAGGCCATGGCCACCGGCAAGACGTCCTATTCCACGTTCCACGCAGAGGACGTCCAGGCGATGGTGCACAGGATGGAGAACGACCCGATCAACCTGCCCAGGGCGTTGATGACCGCACTGGACATCGTCATGCTGCAGGCCCAGGTAAAGGTCGGCACGAAGATGACCAGGAGGGTCAAGTCCCTGACCGAGATCGTCGGCATGGACTCGGAGACCGGGGAACTGATCACCAACGCGGTGTTCAGCTGGAACCCGGCGGACGACACCTTCAACTTTTCCGGTCATTCGTACATCTTCGAGAAGGTGAGGACCATCAAGTCCTGGTCCCCCAGGGAGATGGAGCGTGAGGTGAAGCGCCGGGTCGAGATCCTTGAGTACATGAAGAAGATCGGCGTGGACAACTACAAACAGGTGGCCAGGATTATCTCGGCATACTACAAGAACCCGGAGCGCGCCATGAAGGAGATCCGGGAGAAGATGACCGCCACACAGCTGCCCCCTCCCCAGTGAACCTGGGGCTTTGGGCTTTTTTTATATTCCATTATATCGGCAATCAGATCGTTCCCGCGTACAAGGCATCCTGTGGATATGCCGCACGTTCCGACTTGTCGATCGCATTTCCTTTCAACGCAATAGCTTGCCGCTGCCAAAGAAGGTCAGAGAAATAGGGAAATGGGTTTGTCTAAAGGGTTTGAGGGAAGGCGGATCACTCCTTCTTTTGCTCCTCTGGCACCGATTCAGGCGAGTGCTCTGTCTCAGGGTTGTCCTTCACTACCTTCTTGGGGACCATCTTGCGGTCCGATGACCGCTTGACGATCTTACGGAAGGGCTTGGCCTGTTCTCCAGACTCTGCCGCCGATGCCATTTCCAGAGCCTTGTCGAACACGGTGCCGCACTTGGAGCATATGGTCGCGCCCTTCGGGTTGAGGGTGCCGCATGTCGGGCAGGGCAGGGAGCTTGCCTTTCGGTCCTCCTCCTTCTTGGCCACCCAGGCCTCAAAGGTCACATACGCCGGCTCGGTCTTGAGCCAGTCCATGAACTTGTCCTCGGAGTACTTCTTCCCCAGGGCGGCCTTGGCCTGTTCCCTGAACCCGTTGATGTACTCGTCGTACTGCCTCCTCATGGAGGACATGTAGTCGTCGGTGGATATCTCCTCAACCGGCTCGGTCATGAACTTCGCTCCACATTCGGGGCATTCCTTCGACCTGGACGGTATCCAGGTACCGCACTCGGAGCACTTTGCGGTATCCGCCTCGAACTCGGTGCCGCAGCGTGGGCAGCGCTTCGAGCTCTCCGGGATCAGCGCGCCGCATTCGCCGCACTCCACCATCTTGCCCAATCCATACTTGTACAGATAGACCGAGAAGACCAGGATGACCGCAATCACTATGATCGCGATGATCGCGAACACCCAGAGCGGGACACCCTGTGCGTTGAATATCTTCATGACGTTGATCGGGACCGAATTCGAGTAGACCGCACCTGAGTTCATCGTCACGCTCACCGAGTGCGAGCCGGACCGGTCCGTCGGCACGAATACGAAGCTGCTATAGGCCCCGGTGCCGTCGGTCTTGGTCGTGATAGCGTCACCCACTGGCAGACCGGCAGAGTCCAGCAGCCTGATGGTCAACGATTGGTTGGCCAGGGCATAGCTGCCGTCCTTGTTGGTGATCATTCCGGACACCGGTATCGATTCCCCCGGTTGGAAGTCTGTCTTGGAACCGACACTGATGGTGATCATCGGGTTAGGTATGTTGACCGCGAACGCCCGGCTGTCGATGTTGTTGGTGTAGTTGGATTCCTCGATCACGTGCCTCGAGTTCATCTCCACCACCAAAGAATAGGTGCCAGATGTGACGTTCACCACCCACGGGAAGGATATCTGGACCGATGCGCCTCCGGACAGGTCCCGGATCATGCTCATCAGGAGGTGCTTGTAGTTGTCGCTGTCCTTCACGTATATCTCGAGGACCGCCCCGTTCGCTGCCTTCAGGCCTTCATTGCCCATTACAAATGTTATGTCTATCGTCTGGCCTTGGACCGCTTGCGACGTCGAGTTACTGCCGGACGACGATTTCACGGACACACCGGCCGGGAACCAGAGGTCAGCCCGGTTGTCCACCACGAGCAGCGAGCTGGAGATTATGTTGTTCTCATAGGTCATCTCCATGACCGGGGTGTCATTGCCGTGGGTGAAGGGATTTACCTCCACCGTGATCATGCGGCTCTGGTTACGGCCCGATCCATCGACGGAGGCGGCGATCCAGCCCATCTGTATGTCGGTTGTCGCACCTGCGTTGATGCTCGGGACCACCACATCACCGATCTTCGTGCCGGTGCTAGCAGTTCCCAGCCAGAAACGGACCAGGAAGTCCGATGCTACGTATTCGCCCGTGTTCATCACCGTCGCGCTAAGCATAACGGAGTCTCCGATGAACACCTGAGTGACCACCGACCCGGAACTCGACAGCTTGAACTGGAGGTTCGTGGCCACCAGGTCCGGGTAGTTCATGACCTTGACGATGACGCCGGCAATGTTGTTGCCCTTGGAGGCCTCCAGGAGTGTGTTGTTCTCATCGATCACGACTGTTATGTTATGATCGCCCGGCAACATGTGCTGCCAGGTAGCGAAGGCCACTCCGGTCTGGCCGCCGCGTATGGCGGGTAAGGTGAAATTGCCGATGGAGATCCTGAGGCCGTGGAACACATCGTAGAAGCGGATCACGGCCGTCTGGTCCATATCATCTCCGCCATTCACGATGTCCGCCCGGATGGACACCGTGGAGTTGGTCTCGACGATGGCCGGATTGATGGAGATCTGGCCGGGGAGAACGCTCAGATCGGGGACACCCTGGACCGATACGGTCGTTTGGTTCCAGTTGTTGCTGCGGTTCAGTTGCGGGATGGCTCCGAACGGGTCGACGGTGACATTGAGGGTATGGTTCCCGACCGGATAGACCACGGTCCAGAGGACCGTTATGTTCGAGTGCTCGCCTGGGGCGATCGACGTGATCGTCTGGTCCGCAATTATGGCACCGGTGGTCAGGTCCTTGAAGCGGACAAGAACGCTGTAAGCGTTCACCACTCCATTATTTGTTATGTTGGCAATTAGGCCCACCGAAGCGCCCCTGGCGGGGCTATAATCGGACGCCCAGAAGGGCGGGTCCAGCTCGGGCAAGGCGCCGAGGATGTTCACATTGATCGCGATGTCGCTCTTGGCGATCTCGCTGCCATTGTCATTGTTGATGAGCCCGTCCGGAGAGACCTGGGTGTAACGTGCGTTGATGGCTCCGGTGCTATCGTATCGGACACCGTGGAACCAGTAGGTGGCGTTCACCCGGTAGTTGTCATTGAAATGGGATGCGCCATAGCGATTGATCCAATCGGATAGCAGGTTGAACGTGGCCTTACCGTCCGCACCGGTGATGGCGGTTGCATAGGACATACCGGTCGACCGGTCCAGTTCGACGAACGCTCCGGCTATCCCGTGGACCAGTGTCCCGTCCATGACCGTCACGGTCAACAGACGGTAGCTCCAGGCCCTGGCATCGTCCTGGAGGTGAATCGCCGGGATGGATACGCTCGTCAGCACTGCCGTCGCCTGACCCCCGAAGTTGGCTATGCCAGCCTGCAAAGTGACGTTGGTGGCGGTCAGGTTGCCGAACGATGTGGAGGGGGCAGTGATGTTCGAGGCCACAAAATTGCTGTCGGTCAGGGTGACCTTCGAATGACCATCAATATTGATGTTGACGAATCCGGTCAGGATCGATCCGTTACGGGCCGACATGACAGCGTTGTCCTTCAGGAATATCGTCATCTCACTGTTCGCGGTTATCGTTCCAGACGTGAGCTCTATCGACCCTGATCCGGAGACGGTTATCTTGAACTGGTTCGGGTGATCATTGAGGATGCTAAGAAGGCCGGATGTGATGATCAGCCTGGCATTGTCCCTGACCTCGATGTCGCCTTTTATCGACACGGGGGCATCGCCGCTGATGACCCATACCATTGTTCCGGTGAGAATCGTCGGTCCGTGGATCACCGACAGCGTCGGGAACATCACATCCCTTTCATCGACATTATTGATCATATTAGGGAAATGCCTGAAGTTGGTCGATATTCCTCCATTGCTGTCATCCATCACATAAAGGACCTGGCTCTGGGTCCGGTACTTGAAGACCAGGTTATAATCGAATGCCTTTCCGTTCCTTAGGTTGGAGCTGTTCAGCACATCGCTGAGCAACGGGATCGTTACCATTCCGGAGGTGGCGGTCCTGTTGAAATTGGCTGCGGTCTTGCCTAGATAGTTGAGAATGGCCTGTGGCGGTGCCGCCACTGCGCCTGATTGATCTAGATAATATGCTATGGCTCCAGTGCCCGCATTACTGGACGTCACACCGACGTTTCCAACCGGTATTAGTTGGTTGTCGGTAACTTCTAAGGAAACCCAACGGTAGAGTGCTACTTGTGGTTGAGTTTGAATATTAATGAACATACGATCAAAATGGATCGTTGCCCCACCGGCGTTAGCAAATGACAGTGTAAGTGTTCTCAGTTTGTCGATGGAATTTACACCATTAGCATAAAGATCGAAAGGTCCAATAGTTGTTTGACCTAGGTTCAGAGAAGGTCTCATGTTGGTATTCTTCAGTGCTGACCCACCAAATGAATACTGGATATAGTTCGTTTGAGCGTATGAGGCTTCAGTATAGTATACAAATGATACCGTTAAACTCTTTATCGAGCCCGTCAATTCTCCAATATTATACTTTACGATATTCATTGTTTGTCCGATGGATAGATCGTAAGTCAGAGCATCGCCTTGAGCGTATAGCCCATTAACATTCTCTCCAGTTCCATCGTTCGTACCATTCGCCGTAATTACTTTTGCCAGATTCCTTGTTTTGAAGACGTTGGTACCGAAGTATCCGCCGGTGCTGTTCTGGACGGTCATGCCGTACAAGTTGGCGATCGACTGATCCAAGGCAACTAGTTTGTGGTAGGCGCCTTGTGTCGCATCCGTCCCGTTGTTCTCATTGATGTTGTTGAGCGGGATGTAGGTGTCGGCAACGACCAGGTTCGTCGATCCGCCTATGGTTATGTTGCGGTAGGTCGGCAGCTTCAGATCGATCGTTACCCAGATCCTGTCGATGTAAACGTTGCCAGCCTTGGTGTTGGTGTAGTCCAGTGTCATCTTGCTTAGGCTCTGAGCGGCCATGTCGGGCAAGACTTGATCGTCGGTGACGTTAAAGTTCGTTCCAGAAGGATCGTCAGCCCGGAACGTGGGGACAATGTCAATTGCGGTGGGCGTCGCGGTCCCATACTGCGGAGTGTAGGAGAATACGCCGTGAGAACCGGCCGCCGCACTTGTGCTGGTCTTATAGCTCACGTGTAGAACGATGCCTCCAGGGACGATGTCCGTTGCCTCGAACACCAATCCGCCCATGTCGAAACCGGTCGTGACAAGTCTCTGGGTGGCTGCGACGGTCACGTTCCTGGTGTCGTTCATTGTCATCGACAGTGCATTCTGGCCAGTGACTGTGCTTAAAATAGGATCGAACGCGGCGTTGACATCCCTCTCCAGGAAGTAGTCCACGTACTGTCGAGCCTTATTGTCCTTGGCGAACTGGTAATTGAAACTGTAAGGTCCCGGATTGGCCGTAACGGAGTTGTATGTTCCGTTGTCGTACATGTTCAGGACCCTGGAGCCGATCATGGATACCTCGCTGGACATGAACAGCATGACCGGGGAACTGCTGAAAACCTTGGTCGGGAAGTAGACCGAATTGTAAGCCAGCTCCGCTCCGGAAATGGTGGAATCGATCAGTGAGAATCTGGCATCGTCGACCAGAAGGTGTCCCGAGAACGATATGTTCGACATCCGTGACTCGAGGTAGCCACCGTGCCTGACAACCACTCCTAGTGCTGGAATGATACTGCTTCTGATGGTGTCAACGGTCAATGTTGAGTTGTCGAGTATCAGTATGCCGCCATCCTCTATGGTCAGGGTCAATGCATTGATACCCGCCCCAACCGGTGTGGCTCCTGAATATGATGAAGAGAATATCACTGTTGAATTGATGATCTGGACCATGCCGCCGGCCCTTATGGTGAGGCTATTTTGGATCCATTTCCCGCCATCATCGTGGATCGTGAAGTTATCACCATATCCGGTACCAACTATTGTGTCCCCATTCAGGACCTCCCCCTGGGCCGATACCCCCACCTCAGGTACGGCAATGAGCAATACCCCGAGGAAGGACGAGATCACCATGCACCATACGATTGCGAAGCTAACAAGCTTGTTGAACCCAGCACCCAGCTTCATTATAACACCTGATTGACGACCATTGGTATTTTGGAAAATACTGTTTGAGTCTATAAATAGATGGTTACTTCTATCACACTTTGAAACAAATGTGGCGCGTTAATATCATATTAGCCACATATGTAAAATCAAATTATCATTTCGCGAAAAATGGGAGCATAAGAATAAGGATAGGGAGGGGAGAGACCTCACTTCCTCTTGATTATCTTTCGTATAGAAACGGAGCGTTTCACTTCTGATCTCTTTTCCTCTTCCTGCTCCTTGTGCTCCTCGGCCGGTTCCTCCTCGACGTGCTTCTCTTCCTCGGCCGGTTCCTCGATGTGTTTCGGCTCAGGCTCTTCCTTCTTCGGTTCGGGCTTGCGAGAGTCCTTCTTCTTTGGGGCCTCGACCAGTTTGCCGTCCTTGAGCTTCGCGTCGCAGGCCCAGCAGTGTTCTGACTTGGAATCGATGATGGTGGCGCAGTTGGGGCACTCGAACTCCTTCCGCTCCTCGGCCGGTGCCTCCTGGGCGATCTCCTCTTCCTCGGCCGGTGCCGGTTCCTCTGCCTTTTCTTCGGGCTCCTCGATGGGCGCCGGGATCGACTTCATCTGAGGGGCATCGTCCTCGACACTGGCCTCCATATGGGCGGCGTTGTCCTCCTCCATCATCTCCTCGGGCTTGGCCTCCTCGAAGGCCGGCTCGGGAATGACCGGTCTGACCGTTGTCTTGGCGCGGCGTCCCTCCATCGCTTCCCTCTGGGTGAGGGCCTTCTCCCTTTCCGTCAGGGTGCGCTCCCATTCGACGAAGCGCTTCTGCTCGTCCAACATGAGCTTCTTGCTGTTGGCCAGCAGATCTCCCTGCTCTTCCACGACCTTGATCTTGGCGAGCAGTTCCTCCCTTCTGGCGCTCATCGACTCTAACATCTTCTTCAGGTCTGACTCTCCGGAAAGCATGCGCTCTTCCATCTTGGAAATGCGTTCTCCGGAGTCACGCAACCGCTTTTCATAGCCGGAGGTGAGCTCGGTCAGCCGGAGCAGTTCGGACTCCTGCCTTGCGATCTCCCCCTGACGCCGGTCCAGGTTCTCCCGGCTTGCCTGGATGTCCTCCTCCCTGCCCTGCAGGTCGGTCTGCATCCGGTTCAGGTCCTCCTGGAATTTGGCGACCCGGTTCTCCCTGGGCGCAAGGTCCGACTCTCGCTTCTTGAGCTCGGACTCCTTTCTCCCCAGGTCTCCCTCCCTGTCGGCCAGATCGCGCTCGTCGGAATGCAGCCTGGACTCCATCCCATCGAGGTCCTCGCGACGCTTCTTGAGGTCTGCCTCTTGGTTCTTGATCTTGTCCTTGAACTCCTCTATGACCTGCCATATCGGTACTGAATCATCTGCCATTGGTATTCCCCGCATTTCCCTAGGCCAATGTCGGCCCTAGAATCGTGACTCCATGATCGCCCACTTCCATCGTGTGGCGTTCCATCGAATGCTCGGTGGCCCTCATCTTCTCAACGCGCATGTACCGTACCAGCTTTCCCCGGGTACGGTCCAGGCCTAGCTCGATGATCCCGTCCACCAGGAATCCCTCGTTCCCGAGCAGGTCGGAAGGTGTGCCGGGATTGCGCTCCATGACGATGAACGACATGAGATTGTAATCCCTTAGCGTCTTGAAGAAGTAGAACATCTTCTTGCGCATGCCCTTGACATCGTCCATCAGGGAATACAGCGCCCCGAGCGAGTCCAGGCTGAAGACTGTGAACCGGTCTCCATGCTTCTTCTTGTAGTATCCTATGGTCTGTATTATGAATTGGAGATAATCGGTCGGCGAATCCACCTCTACGATCTCGTCAAGTTCGCGCAGGTCGGTGAAATCGGAGATCTCGAGGTTCGATGTCAATTTCAGGTTCAGCGACCTCATGTTCCTGATGTGGCTGTCGGCCGTCTCCTCTAGAGTGATGTAAAGGCCGAACTCGTTGGTCTTGTCCAGATATGAGGACATCATCGAGTAGCAGAACGAGGTCTTCATGGAGCCTGGGGGGCCGGTGATCAGCACCACCTTGGGGACCTCGATGTCCGTCCTGAATACCTTGTCCAAACCTTGAATGGAATTCCTGAACACTTTATCGACCGCCCGGATTTGCTATTTTATCGGCGGTCAGGTAATAAACCTTTTCTGGCTGGGCACCGTAGTCTGATAATTTTGAAAGTGTCCCGAATCTGGTAGACTGGCTATGCTGGAAAAATGGTCCGGGGAAGGCCCCAGAAGGGGGGGGGCGAAAACGGGTTACTCTTCCCCTTCCTCGCCGCCCTCGACCCGGAGGGAATCTCCCTTCGCCTCCGTCTCTTCCACCATTTGTTCCTCGCCCTTTCCGACGAGCCGGGCCACGGCGATGACCTTCTCGCCTTCCTCCAGGCGTTTCGCCCTGACCCCCATGGTCACCCTCCCCAGCACACGGAAGTCGGATGCCGGGAAACGGATGATGTTGCCCTTGTTGCTGGCCAGGATGATCTCGTCCTCCTCGGACACCTCGAGCACGGCCAGCACCTTTCCGTTCCTTTCGCAGACCTTGATGGCCTTGACGCCCTTTCCGCCCCGGCGGGTCTTCCGGTACTCGTCCCTCTCCTCGGCGCCCGGAAGCTCCTCCTCACAGACCTCTTCTGTCTCCTCGGCCTCTTCGATCTCCTCTTCGGCCAGTTCCTCGGCTATGCCCTCCAGTGCCTCGATACCGGACTCTTCCGCAGCACCGCGCTTGCCGACGATGGATATCTTGCCGTAACCGTTCTCTGTCACGGTGAGCAGCTTGGCGTCCTGGGTGACGATGGCCATGCTGACCACCCGGTCGCCCTCGCCGAGCCTGATGCCGCGGACGCCGTGCGCCGGCCGGCCCATGGGCCGGACGTCCCGCTCGGAGAACCGGATGGCCCGGCCATTCGCCGTGGCCAGTATGATCTCCTTGGTGCCGTCGGTGATCTTGGTGTCGACCAGCTCATCGCCCTCTTCCAATCCGACCGCGATGATGCCGCTTGAGCGGACGTTCACATACGCCTCCAGCGGCGTCTTCTTGATGACGCCCTTCTTGGTGGCGAACACCAGATAGCTGTCGCCGCCGATCTCCTTGACCGGCATGGTCTTGACCACCCTCTCGCCCTCCTCCAGCTTGGGCAGGAGGTTGACGATCGGCTTTCCTTTGGCATGGCGGCCGCCCACCGGCAGCTGCCAGGCCTTGAGCACATAGACCCGGCCCAGGTTGGTTATGAACATGAGCTTGTTATGGGTCAGGGTGACGAACATGTCGGTCACGTTGTCCTCCTCCTTGGTCTCCATGCCGATGAGCCCAATGCCGCCGCGCCTCTGCTGCTTGTAGGTGTCCAGCGGTATCCTCTTGATGTACCCGTCGGAGGTGCCCATGACCACCATGTCCTCGTTCGGGATCAGGTCCTCGATATCAAAGTCCAGGGCGTTGGCCACGATCTCCGTCTTACGGTCGTCCCCGAACTTCTCCCGGATCTCGAGCTCCTCGCTCTTGACGATGCCCAGTATCCTTTCCTTGGATGCCAGGATGGCCTCCAGTTCGCGGACCAGATTTTCGATCTCCGCATACTCGGCGCGAAGTGCCACCAGTTCCAGCCCGGTCAGCTTTCTCAAGGTCAGGTCGAGGATGGCCTTGGCCTGCTCCTCGTCTATGACCAGGAAGTCAATGAGGCCCTGTCTCGCCTCTTCCGGCGATCCGGCCGCACGGATGATGCGTATGGTCTCGTCCAGCACGTCCACCGCCTTGATCAGGCCCTGCAGGATGTGGTCCCTCTTCTGGGCCTGTCTGAGATCGTATTGGGTCCTCTTGGTGACAACATTGACCCGGTAGTCGAGGAAGTGCTGCATCATCTCCTTCAAGGTGAGCACCTTGGGCTGGTTGTCGACCAGTGCGATGTTTATGACGCCAAACGTGACCTCCATCTGGGTATGCTTGAACAGCTGGTTGAGGACGACCTCCTCCATGACGTCCTTCCGCAGCTCGATGACGATCCTCATTCCGTCACGATCGGACTCGTCGCGCAGGTCAGTGATGCCTTCGATCTTCTTGTCCTTGACCAGCTCGGCGATGGCCTCGATCAAGGTCGCTTTGTTGACCTGGTAGGGTATTTCATTTACGATGATGCGCTGCTTGCCCTCGACCTCTTCCCTGATGGTGCGGGCGCGCACCTTGATCTTGCCGCGGCCGGTCTGGTAAGCTTCGATGATGCCGTTGATGCCATAGATGATGCCGCCGGTCGGAAAGTCTGGACCCTTTACGAACTGCATCAGGTCCATCACTTCTGCGTCGGGGTGGTCTGCCAGATAGATGATGGCATCGACGATCTCGCGCAAGTTGTGCGGCGGTATGTTGGTCGCCATGCCTACCGCTATGCCGGACGAGCCGTTGATCAGCAGGTTCGGCAGCTTGGACGGGAGAACGGACGGCTCCTTCAACGAACCGTCGAAATTATCGACCCAGTCGATCGTTTCCTTGTCCAGGTCGGCCAGCATCTCCTCTGCTGTTTTCTGGAGACGGCATTCGGTGTACCTCATGGCCGCGGCGGAATCGCCATCGACCGAACCGAAGTTGCCCTGCCCATCAACGAGCGGGTAACGCAGCGAGAACGTCTGGGCCATGCGGACCATCGAGTCGTAGACGGCGGTGTCGCCGTGCGGATGATATTTTCCAAGGCAATTGTGTGCCAGTATTCCGTTTGCTACGAATTCGTGGGCTCCGGCGACCTGCATATCATAGGTCTTCTGTTTCGAAGCGGCCTCTGTGCTCTCGACCCTCTGGAAGTATAGGTTCTTATCAAGCATCTCTTCCAGAACAGGAGCTAGTTCCGAACCGATCCTCTGCAATTTGGATTGGATGCCCCAATCAACGATCTGGGTCCGCCCTAGGTTCTTATCTTTTAGGTCGAACGAATATCTGATCTTCGCCCCATCAGGGAACTTGATCCCCGCACGGAATTTGCTGCCTTCTGTGTCCTCATACCATCCACTACCGATATGGTATCTGGACAGCTCAGAGAATATGACGTCTGCGGAATAAGGGATCTGGTCGAACCTAACCACTTTTTGCGGTGCGGATGCGATTCTTTCCAACCGCTCTCTCTTATCATCACATGCCAGGTTAAGCAGGCCGCTCAGTACCTTAGAGTACCTTCCACTGGCTTCCAGTGCAAAGAATTCGTGATTTAGCTTGGTATAGCGATCATCGATCTGGTGGAGTTCGGCGTTCTCAGGCAATGTCCGATACCGCTTGAGCATGACCCCAAGGTGCTGGGATATTATCTGGACCCCGTCAGCAAGGGCAGTTGAGACTGTTCCATAGTGCACCGTCGAGCGGTTGGTATGGATCGATCCATCGCCATCGATCAATCCGGACAGGAGCGCGCTCAATACATTCTTCGGAGATTGGTAGAACTGCTCGGGGATGCGTTTCGTCGGTGCTTTCCACGTCGAATCGATTCCGAATGTGTCCGCCAAGTATACGTTGAGAGCTTTGCTGTTGACTCTGACCTGATATGCGGTCCCAACATAGCCAGGACCTTGGTTGTGTACCGCGTTATAGGTTTTGGCCTCTACATTCGCTTTGTATCCGAAAGCGTTCTCGAGAGAGTCTCTGACCCGATCTGCAACACTGACAGATGTGGAAAAGAAATTGAACCTTCCAGCGCCACTGTAGTTTGCCTCATACCAACCATCGGACAGGAATTGACCGACCAGGTAGGCGATGTCCTCATTGAGATAGATCGCCTTCCCTTCATAGTCAGGCAATCTGACCGGGGAAAGATCATCTGGATAGTCCATTCTCATGACGACGTGGTCTTCAGATGTCAGATCGCTCGCCAATTTCCACTCATATTCCAGCGAGCGATTGATCACCTTGATCATCTGGGAAGGAGTGGCCGTTATGCTGACTCCACTCTCCAGAGTGATCTTGACCAGCTCACGCTCTGGCATCTCATAGAGTTCGGTGACCGGGCACTTGCCTGATTGGGTGTAGACCAGGTCACCGATTTGTATGTCCTCGATCGGAAGCAATCCTTTCTCGGTGAGAACACGGGTTCCCGGGACGAAACATTCTCCGACCACCCTGGCGCTCTTCTTTGGAGCGGATTTCGAGGTGATCCCCAGGTCGTTCATGGCATAGAGGATCCTCCGGTGCACCGGCTTCAGACCGTCACGCACATCCGGCAGTGCCCTGCCGACTATCACGCTCATCGCGTAGTCGATATAGCACTTCTTCATCTCGATCTCGATCGATTTCGGGACCACCTGGAAGCCGGCATTCTTGTCCTCTGGGGCCAACGGAGCGGCGGCTGGTTCTATCTGTTCGGTTACAGGTGCGATCTGCTCTTCCTTCTTTTCCGGAACGTTCTGTTCGGCGGGCTGGTTGTTCTGCTCTTCATTGTCTGCCATTTAGCTCACCTCACACGTCCAGGTTCTCTACTTCTTTGGCATGGGACATGATGTATTCCCGCCTCGGTTCGACCGCGTCACCCATGAGCACGGTGAACATCTCGTCCGCCTTGACAGCGTCCTCGATGGTGACGTGCTTCATCACCCTGGTCGTGGGATCCATCGTCGTCTCCCAGAGCTGGTGCGGGTTCATCTCACCCAGACCTTTGTATCTCTGTGCGTTCGCACCCTTGCCCATCTCCTCCACCGCCTTCTGCATGTCCTGGTCGGTGTAGACATACACTTCCTTCTGTCCACGGTAGACCTTGTAAAGGGGCGGCTGGGCCACGTAGATGTATCCGTTCTCGACCAGCGGTTTCATGTACCGGTAGAACAACGTCAGCAGCAGCGTCCGGATATGCGCACCGTCCACATCGGCATCGGTCATTATGATGACCCTATGGTATCGGGCCTTGGCCAGGTCGAACTCGGTTCCGATATTGGTACCGAGCGCCGTGATGAGGTCGCGGATGGCGCTGCTCTTGAGGAGCTTGTCCATCCTCGCCTTCTCCACGTTCAGTATCTTGCCGCGAAGGGGCAGGATGGCCTGGAACTCGCGGTTTCGGCCCTGTTTGGCGCTGTTGTGAACGAACACCCCGGCCGCCAATGCGAAATTGTGGGTTCCGGGGACCTCGATGTCGTAGACGTCCATCCTCTCAGTGAACGGCTTCACCGACACTACCTTGTGGTTCCAGTATGAAAGCACCTCTTTTATGGTGCCATCGGCGGAGACCGGTTCCATGGACGGGTTGAGGAAGTCCCATTCGCTGCTGGTGGGGTTCCAGACCTTCGGTTCTGAATCATACCCCTCGCAATGGAAAGGCATCAGCGAATCCCCTTCGATCAGTTCCCTCGCCATCCTGAACCGGCCGCTCCGCATCATGAAGAGATGGTCCGGTGTGCATCGGATGCTCTCGCCGTTATCGAGCGTGACCTCGACGACCTCCGCCATCGACCGGGTCATCCTCGGCTCTGCGATCCTTTCCACGCAGACGTTGCCTTCCTTGCCGACGGTATAACAGTAGTTCTCCTTTCCGGAAGCGTGTTCTGCGACCAGTTCGACGAAGGTGAGCTCCCGACCATCCGCCAGTGCCACCTTGGTGTCGCCTGAGAAGCACCCTCCAGCGCTGTCGCCCTCGACGATATAGATCTCACATTTGGACGGGTCCCGCTCAGCGCAGTCGGCCAGCTTTCCCGGCAGCGCCGCGGACTCCAGGAACCCCTTCCTCCTGGTCAGCTCCCTTGCCTTGCGCGCGGCCTCCCTGGCCTGTGCGGCGAGGATCGACCGCTCGATGCACTTCTCCGCCACTTTCGGGTTCTCTTCCAGGAACTCCTTCAGTTTGGCGCTCAGTACCGAGTCGACGATCCCTTTGATCTCCGAATTTCCAAGCTTGGTCTTGGTCTGTCCCTCGAACTGCGGCTCGGGCACCTTGAGGCTGAGGATGGCGGTCAACCCCTCCCGGACGTCGTCACCGGTGAGGCCTTCCTCGCTCTCCTTGATGAATTTGTACTCGTGGGCATAATCGTTTATCGTCCTGGTCAGCGCGGAACGGTACCCGTTCACGTGGGACCCGCCCTCGATGGTGTTTATGTTGTTGACGAAGGAATAGAACGCCTCGCTGTAGGCGTCGGTGTACTGCATCGCCAGTTCGACGATCACATTGTCCTTTTCTGCGATCAGGTATATGGGCTTCTCGTGCAGCGCCACCTTGTTCTTGTTGATCGACTGCACGAACTCGATGATGCCCCCCTCATAATGGTACTTCTCTTCGCGTCCGTTCCGCAGGTCCTTGAAGAAGATGGCAACGTTCTTGTTCAGGTACGCCAGGTCCTTGAGCCGGGAAGCGAGGACCTCGTCGTCGAAGTTGCGGTCCGGGAAGATCTCCGGGTCGGGCATGAAGGCGATCGTCGTGCCCGTGTCGGTGGACTCGCCCACCAACTCCAGGGGCTTGGAGAGTATACCGCGTTCGCAGCGCATGTGCCACTCCTTCCCTTCCCTTCGTACGCGCACATCGAGCCACTCGGAGAGCGCGTTCACCACGGACATTCCAACACCGTGCAACCCGCCGGACACCTTGTACGACTTCCGGTCGAACTTGCCGCCAGCATGAAGGGTGGTGAGCACCATCTCCACCGCTGGTCGGTTGTATTTGGGCAGGATGCCGGTCGGAATGCCCCTGCCATCATCGGCCACCGTACAGCTGCCGTCCAGGTTGATCGTGACCTCGATGCGGGAGCAGAAACCCTGCATCGCCTCGTCGATGCTGTTGTCGACTATCTCATACACCAGATGGTGGAGCCCTCTCGTGTCCGTGCTCCCGATGTACATGCCCGGCCGCTTTCGAACGGCTTGTAGGCCTTCGAGCACTTGGATGCTCTCGGCCGTGTAGCTAGTATCCTCCATAATGTCAACTCCGATGAACTGTTAACCTGATGTCCCTGCACTCTTCCCAACCACGTTTCCATGCCCTGGGAAAAGTGGTAGACTCCCATCCTTCTGTTATATAAAACCTAATGGCATCGCGGTATTTAAATGATACCCTCATCTGGCTATGGTGTAGAAATAATGCCTGGATTTCGGGTCTAATGGGCACCGTTCAGCACGATCGCCGACGCCAGTTTGCGAACGGTCCGGGGAAATGTCTTTTAGACGGGAAGGGGTTTGCCGGAACATGACAATCATGGAGGCTGCCAAGGGCGGTCCTACCGAGGAGACCAATGCGGTCGCCAAGAACGAAAGGATGGACCCAGAGAAGCTGAGAAGGCTGGTCGCCTCCGGCAGAGTGGTCATTCCGCTCAACCCCATTCACGGCGCAGCGCCCTGCGGCATAGGGGAAGGTCTTCGGGTCAAGGTCAACGTCAACCTTGGCACCTCCCGGGACATCGTCAACGTCGAGGAAGAGCTGGCCAAGGCAAGGCTCGCTGTCCGCTACGGCGCCGATGCCATCATGGACCTGAGCACCGGCGGTGATATTGATGCCATTCGCAGACTCATCTTAAAGGAGACGAAGGTCCCGATCGGCACCGTCCCGATCTACCAGGAAGGGCTCCGGGCAGCACGCAGGAGCGCCGTCGTGGACATGAAGGAGGATGACATATTCAACGGGATCGAGAAGCATGCCAAGGACGGCGTCGACTTCATGACCGTTCACTGCGGCATCACAAAGCACAGCGTGGACCGGCTCAAGCATTCCGACCGCATCACAGATGTGGTCTCGCGGGGCGGATCGTTCCTGGTGGCATGGATCCTGCATAACGGCAAGGAGAACCCGCTCTACGAGCAGTACGATTATCTATTGGAGATGGCCAGGAAGTACGAGTTCGCATTATCGCTGGGGGATGGCCTGCGGCCCGGCTGCCTGCATGATGCCAGTGACGGTGCGCAGATCTCCGAGCTGATCATATTGGGAGAACTGGTCAAGCGCGCCCGCAAGGCCGGCGTACAGACCATGGTCGAGGGACCTGGACACGTCCCCATGGACCAGATCGCGGCGAACGTCCGAATTCAGAAGACGGTGTGCGACGGGGCACCGTTCTATGTCCTGGGGCCTTTGGTCACGGACATCGCACCCGGTTACGACCATATCACCGGCGCCATCGGCGGGGCGATCGCCGCTTTCGCCGGAGCTGATTTCCTCTGCTACGTGACCCCGGCGGAACACCTGGGGTTGCCCGATCTTGACGATGTAAAGGAGGGCCTGATCGCCTCGAAGATCGCCGCCCATGCCGCCGACATCGCCCGCGGCATCGACACGGAAAGGGATGACCGCATGGCCCGGGCGCGTAAGGCCTTGGACTGGGAGGGCATGTTCTCAGAATCGTTGGACCCGGAGAAGGCCAGACGCTATAGGTCCCGGGGCAAGACGGAACAGAAGGAAGGCTGCTCCATGTGCGGGGACGTCTGCGCCATGAGGATCGTCGGGGAATACCTGAAAAAGACCGATTGATCGGGAGAAGATGGAGCCACTGAGGGGAATCGAACCCCCAACCTAGTGATTACGAATCACTCGCCCCGCCATTAGGCTACAGTGGCGTCTGGTTCCAACAAATGTTCCCATCATTTAAAGGTTTCTTTGCGGTTCCAGCATGGCGGTTCTGCTGACAGATGGTGCTTTCTGAGCTCAAAATCCGGGAATGCAAACGCATTAGCAAAACGATTTAAGCGCTCCGGCTCATGTTTCCCCGATATTATTGCAGCCTCAGTTCGGTGTCCCGCCTGGCGTCCTGGTCGAGCAGCGGCGCGGAGGCCAGAAGTCCCTGAGATCCCTCCTGGACCTGATGAGGGACCCCCATTTCACCGGATATCTCATGACCGGGATGACCCTGGACGAGGACACCACCAACGGCGTCATAGTTGTGGATGTCGGCAAGGCGATCCTGGCTCTGTACGCCTTCCGCCCGTCAGGCAATAACAGCGTGGAGATGACCTACCGGGGAGAAAGGGCGGTGGAGTTCACCTGCGGGGACGCACTGTGCCCGGAGTCGCAGCTAGAACTGCACGCGCTCAAGGACCTGAAGGAGATCAAGAAGATCATCGGTGAGGCAAAGGATGGTGTGGACCTTCCACATTTCCTCGATAATTTCTACCATGACCGGCTGGAAGAGACGGTCCATCAGCCGGAGCCGGTCTCGTTGGGGGTTAAAAGCGACCCCTGCCATCAACCGGCACCTCAAACGGATTCTCTCGACTCGATCAAGGACCTGATCGTGCAGCATCACAAACGGAACGCCGAAGGAGGCGCCAGGAAGGCCGGATACCACGAACTGGAGATCGATATCGTGGAGGGCGAGTCATACCTGGTGGAGGAACAGACAAGGGACTTCTCCTACGGGATCTTCGCCTCAATGGTGGACGACAACTACAAGGGCATCGGCATAACCCGGATCAATCCCAGACTTCTACGCTCGAGGATCAGCGGAGCAAAGCCCCGCTTGCTCTGGTTGACCGACCATGAGTCCACCCAGGAGGAGACCATACCTCCGTCACTGGAGAAGATCATGGTGGTCCTGGAGGAGTTCATCCTCAATAACGAGCTGAGCGTGGTGTTGGTGGACGATCTGCAGTACCTGATAAGCTGCAACACCTTCGAAGGAGCGGTGAGATTCATCCGTAACCTGGTGGACAAGATATCGGAGCGCTCGGCGGTGTTCCTTCTGTCCGTCGACCCGAACTCGCTAAGCGCCCAGGAGCGTTCCGTCCTGGAAAGGGAATTGCGGGTGGTGCGGGACCGTTGATCACGAAGGAAGTGTTCAGATCCGCTTCATCTCTGCCTTGAACTCGATGAGCCGGTCCAGCGTTTCCTCGTACTTCTCCCGCTTCATGCCCATGCCGGCGTCCTTCAGGATCTTGACCATCACGGTCACGTCCTTGCCGTCGGCCTTGTAGTCCAAGAGAGTGCTCTTGGCCTTCCTCATCTCGCTCTTGAGCACTTCTGGCAACGTCTTCATGATGTCCTCGCGGCCCTTACGCGACAAAATACCCATCATGCTCCAGTCACCCCGTTCTCCTGCCTCCTGGGCCTCCTTGAGCAGGTTCCTTGCCTGTCTTACGTCCACGTAGAACCTTTCAGAGTTCTGGACGAGCTTCTCGAGCGACTCACAGATGTCGTGCGCCTCAACATATTTCCCGGTGACCTTCTCTGCTATCTTACGGCCGTTCTTGGATTCCTCCAATGCCGCCAGGAGCTCTCCCTTCGATGTCTGTTCCCGCATCCGGCCGATCGATTCCGTCATCTCTGACGTGTCGCCGTTCATGGATCTGGCCACTCCAACGAGCTTTTCCAGATGCTCCAGGTCCCGGGCAAGCCTCTCCTCAATGGCGAAGCGCACGGACGAACGGCACTCCTTGACGGATTGTACCGCAGTGGAGATATCCTTCTGTTTTCCGGCACGTACGGCCTTGTCGATCATCCTCCGGCACTCGGATGTATCGATGTCGTAGTCCTTGGCCATGGCCATAAGCGGCTTCACTTCGGCCACCAGCACAGGGAACTGCTTCTTCAGTTCCTCGTTCTGTTCAGCCTCGATGCGTGCCTGCTCCTTCTGCATCTCCAAATCTTTCTCTCTTTCACTCTGTCCCTGTTTCGGTTCTTCCTCGCGCTCGGGCGCAACCTCGAACTTGGCGCCGCAGGCAGGGCATTCGTCACTGTCCGTGGGTATCTGTTTGCCGCATTCAGGACACTCCGATTCAGAGACCTCCTCGATCAGGAATTCCACCCCGCATTTGGGGCACTTTGTCGAATCGCCGGAGATGTGGGTCCCGCACTCTGGGCAGTCGAACTCGAACGATTCCTTCTCTGCGTCGTTGGGTGAACTAGAACCTGTCATCGAATCACGACTCGACCGCTATTTTCTATCCAATTAACCTTAGATTATTTATTGCTACTTACGTGGGTGCCCTTCCTGAGAATATGTCTGGCCATACTCATTGCTCATGGCCAGCGCGTCCTCGACGGGCAAGGGGGTTTCGCATATGATGGTGCATTCCCTTTCAAGGCCGAACAGAGATGGCACCAGGTGGGAAAAGTCCGGATCCTTGGCGCTGAGCGGCAGGTGCCGTTTCTCCCCGGCCCTGGTGTACTCGATGCAACTGTAATGGCAATGAAGTCTGCCTGACCATATCCGGGTAAGTTCGTCCATCACCTTCCGGAAATCGTCCTCGGTGCGGAGGGAGCCGCCATAACGTGCGTGGATATGGGCGAAGTCGATCACCGGTTGCACCCCCTTCAGCGCCCGCGTCACGGTCCCGATCTCCTCCAGGGTGCCCCAGGTGCTCCCCCGCCCCATGGTCTCCAGGCCCAGCACGACGTCCAGGGATTCCTTCTCCATCTGCTCCAGACATTCGGATAGACCGCGCATCACCGCTGCCGTGGCGATCTCCGGCTCCTTTCCGGCGTAGGTAGCGGCATGGATGACGATGATCCAGGCCCCGGCCTTTGCGGCCGCCCGGGCGGTGCGCATTACCCATTCCTTGCTCTTCTCATAGGTCTCTGGGACCGAATTGAAGCTGATGTAGTATGGGGCATGGGCGCTCAGCATCACGTCCGTCTCCTCCGCCTTGCGCCTGATGGCCTCGGCCCGCTGGTCGCTCAAGTTCACCTGTCGCCCGAACTGAAGCTCAAGCGCATCCAGGCCCGCTTCCCTGACCATTCCGACGGCCTCGGCTCCGTCCTTCGCCCCTTTCGGATAGCCCGCCGGCCCGAACCTAACCATGATGGCTCATCGCCTCCGGCCGATATATGATTTGACCCAACACGGTAGGGCTGGACTCAAAAAGGCTATCTATTCGGTATGCCCCTAGTATCCCTGGAGAGGACATGGAGACAGAAGGAGTGCCGGTGGAGATCCCGCCTGACTGCAACGTCATCATCGGGCAGTCGCATTTCATCAAGACGGCCGAGGACCTGTATGAGGCGATGGTCAACTCCACGCCGTCGGCAAAGTTCGGCATCGCCTTCTGCGAGGCGTCGGGCCCCAGGCTGGTACGGGTCGAGGGAAATGACGAGGAGCTGAAACGGGTGGCGGCCGATAATGCCATGCTCATCGGTGCCGGGCACACGTTCGTGGTGCTTCTCAGGAACGCCTTCCCGGTGAACGTGCTAGGTGCCATCAAGGCAGTGCCCGAGGTGTGCTCCATATTCTGTGCCACGGCCAACGAGCTGAAGGTCATCGTCGCCAAGGAGGGCGAGGGCCGCGGCGTGATCGGGGTTATCGACGGTAGATCGCCAATGGGAGTGGAGAAAGATGCCAACATCAAAGAAAGAAGAGAATTCCTCCGCAAGATCGGATACAAGCGCTGACGATGACTACCTGGACCAGTACGAGGTCACCGCCAAGTACTACGACATATGGTATGAGGACTTCACCGAGGACGTCGAGTTCCTGAAGCGGATGGCGGAACGTACCGGAGGACCCATTCTGGATTGCATGTGCGGCACCGGAAGGACACTGCTCCCGCTGGCCAAGGAAGGCTACAAGATATCCGGATTTGACGCGTCAGAGGCGATGCTGGATAAGCTGACGGCGAAGATCGAGACCCTTCCAGAATCGATCCAGGAGAACGTCCACATAGGCCACGGGGACGTCAGGAACTTCGTCTGCAAGAAGAAGTTCAAGCTGGTGATCATTCCGTTCAATTCCTTCCTGCACCTGCTGGAGACCGAGGAACAGGAGGCGGCGCTGAAGAACGTGGTCGATCACATGGCCAAGGACGGGCTCTTCATCCTGAGCATCTTCAACCCCAGGCTTGACCGGCCCGAAGGGCTGCTCAGGCATCGCGGCACCAGGATCACCTCCCAGGGGGAGATCATCACCAAGATGGAGGCACAGGAGTTCAACACCCCCGAACAGACCACCACCATCCACTACTTCTATGACATCTCCCGGCAGGACCAACCGCTGCGCCGGGTGACCGCCACGATGACGCTGCGGTACATGTTCGAGAGGGAGGTCGTCGATCTGATGGAACGCTGCGGGCTGGAGGTTGCCGAAGAGTACGGCGACTATCTGCTATCGCCGTTCAAGAAGACCAGCGACATCATGGTGTTCGTGGCCAGGAAATCGGCATGAAGGTCGGGCCGATCGACCTTGACAGCACGCTGGGCTGCGGCCAGGTCTTCCGCTGGCGTAAGGTGGGAGAGACCTGGAACGGCGTATTGAAGGGTGTGGAGGTCCAACTACGTCAGGTCGGCGAGACCATTGTGGCCCGGGGAGACTTAGGAGACGACGCCCTGGAACGCTATTTCCGTTCCGATGATGATCTGGACCTCATCCGTTCCGAGATATCCAAGGACCCGATGATCAGCACCATGGTGTCAGACCGCCCTGGTCTTCGTCTCATCCGCCAGGACCCCTGGGAATGTGCCGCCTCCTACGTCCTGGCAACGAATGCCAACATTCCCCGCATACAGAAAATGATCGAAAAGGTGTGCCGCACCTTCGGCGATCCCCTCCCTGGCGGCTCGTTCGCATTCCCGCGCCCGGACCAGATCGCCTGCGGAAGGAAGAAGGCCGAGACCTGCGGGCTGGGCTTCCGCTGCGGCAGGTTCGTGGAGTTCGCCAGGATGGTGGATAGCGGGGAGATCGATCTGGAGTCTTTGAGGAACGTCGACTACGAAGCATGCCACAAGGAATTGAAATCATACCCTGGCATAGGAGACAAGGTGGCGGATTGCGTCGCGGTGTTCAGCCTGGACCACTTGGAGGCTTTCCCGGTGGACGTTCGAATAAAAAAGGCCATGGAAGAGATGTATGGGGTCAGAGGCACCTACCGACATGTGAACCGGTATGGCAGGGATTATTTTGGCCGGTTCGCCGGTTATGCCCAGGAGTACATCTACTATTCGTTCCAGAGGAAAAGACCGACCTAGAGCAGAGGCGCATTGACCTCTGGACAGACACAGTCCGGAGCCTTGAGACCGGTGTGGATCTCGTAGACCTTGATCAACATCCCGCTCTTCTTGACCATCTCGCAGATGCGGCACGTCTCCGTGACCATGTCGGATCCGTTCATGATACGGACCGCGGCCACCTCGACCTCGTGCTTGAACTCCTCGTACTTCCCGGAGTTCTCTATCTCCTTACTGGTGCCCCTCTTCGCCTTGAGGTATTGGGATATCGCTGCGTCGGTCACGCCGAACCGCCTTGCCACTTCTGCCTGGCTCAGGTGGTGCTTCTCGACCAATTCCCTTGCGAGTTCTCTCCTGATAGAGGGCAAAACATACCAAACGATGAGCTCGCACGGAATCTTCATAAGAATCTGAAGGAATATCATTGTAGGCTAGTTTAAACTATTGCTAACATTGTGCGGCCGGACCGATAAATGCATACCCCGTCATGCTATGACATGTCTCGCCTCGCGATCCGCCTTCCAGGCAGCAGTTTTTTGAACCCTGTTAAGGCCTGGGTCGATCCTGACTTTGCGGACTCAATCCTCTTCCCCGAGATGGGTCTTCTCGAAGAACTCCTGTATCTCCCATTCGGCGAGGCGGTCCCCCTCCTCGTCCCGGAGGGTAAGGCCAAGTGTCCTTATGTGGTCGTTCAGAGTCCGTCTTGCCTCTCGGTCGCCGATGAACTGGGTTATGAAGATGTCCTTGCCCTTGGTGCGTGCCTTATAAGCCGCCCTCATCTCCACCCCTTCGAAGATGACGTTGCAGGTGCAACCGAACCTGGTCCTGATCCAGGGATATTGGAGGTAGAATGCCAGGTTATCATCGGAGGTGAGGACGAACCGATCCGGGGCCTCGATGCCTTTGATGGAATCGACATCCTCCGCCAGCATCCAATGCATGGTATCGTCCCCTTCCAGCAGGAACCCTTTGACCAGGAGGCCGTCCAGTTCCAGCCCGGCCAACATCGTGCGGAGCTCGCGCATCGGCATGATGAATCCCAGGAATCGGGACAGGTTCTCCGCGCTGAATATGCCATAGTTGCGGAACGCCATCCGCATCAGCTCCTTCTTGGCCTCGTGTTGATCCATCCCATTGTCCGGGACCGGCCTGAGAAGGCCGTGCGCATCCGCATACACGATCGTCGAACGGAGCAGCGACCTGAGCGCGTCATAGCTGCGGCGATGCCCGACCGGAGACAGGTCGAAGAGCTTGTGCTTACTGATGGGCGCCTCCTCCTCGATTATTCGAAGCAAATTGGCCATGTCCGCCGAGAGCGTCTCGCTGCGCACCTTTCGGTAGAGGGCGGCATGTTCCAGAGAGGTATAGGTGGCATATTCCGGTATGGCCCACACCTTGATCAGGTTTCCCTGTTCGGCCAGCTTCTTGAGCGGGATCCGCACCTCGGACCGCAGGTAGGCAGCGGCATCCGAGCGCAGACCGCCTATGTACCGGACCGCCTCGATCTCGTCCGGGAACCTTCTTCCGGCGCCGATGTGCTGCTTGCCTATCAGGTAGGAGATGAAGTCCCTCTCGCTCACCTGAAGGGGCACCATGTTCCCCTTGGCATACATGCCGTCCAACTTGATGTATCCCCTCGACCGGAGGATGTTCGAGGTCTCCTCGTCCAGGTCGTTCACCGGGGTGCCGAGGACCTCCCGGATGCGGACCACGTCATATCCTACCAGCCCATAAAACTTCATCATCCCGTCGATGGCTTCCAGTGCGTCAGGGAGCATCTTGGGGTCTTCCAGGTCGAACGAGCGGACCTCGGTGCAGCCGCTCATCTCCCACTTTTCAATGGCGCCCACCAGCCGGCCGTCTGACAGGATGGGGAATATCCAGCCTTCCCCGTAGCGGGAGGCGATCTCCGCCCACATTGGCTGGACGTCCGGATCGTACAAGGACACCACCCGGACCCCTTCCTCCGAGTGCTTGAAGCGGTCCAAAGCAGGCAGCTCGTCCTCCAGCATGACCATCTCGGTGCGGGTCTCGCCCACAGATATGGTCGCCAGATCAAGCTTCCGCAGCAGCTCCCGCACCTCGCCGGACATCATGTTCAGCGCGGTGCCGATGGAATAGGGCTGTACCGGCCCGTAGGCCCGCAGGTAGCGTTCCACCATTTTCGCCGGGGCATCGCCCTGGTATTCGTTCGGGTGATAAGGGATGTAGATGTTCTCCCGCGCCCAGTCCTCCCCTTCCTCGTACTTGCGGACCAGGTACAGGTTCCTGTCCAGACGGTCCACCGCCTCCTTGAGCACCTCCTTGTCCATGTCCAGAATGGACGCCAGCTGCCTAAGGCTCAGCCCTCCGCAGAGCTCCAGCTCGCGGAGTATGGTGTTGTCCAGACCGCTCAGCTCGGAACTGCGGAACATCGCTGCGTACATCGGCCCGTCTTCCGCCAGAACATAGCGGACCCTTCCGCGCATGAAACGGCCCAGTAGCAATTCGCCGTTCCGGCGCATCTCCTGCCAGTCGTGGATGTCGAATCTCTCGACCCGGTTGAAGACGTCCAAAGGCATACCGGCCTCGCCGATGATCTGCATGCACTCCACGATGGAACGGAATGGTCCGTGCGTCTTCTGGCGCCGGTACGACTCGACCGTGCGGTTGTCGTACGATGACAGATTGCTGCTCCTGAGGCGCAGATGGTCCCGCTTCAGCATGTACTGCGTGCTCTCGGCGATGACGAACTTGCCTTCGTCCACGATGCCTTCCTCTACCAGGTCCATTATGGCGCGTTTCGTCTCCATCTCGTTAAGGTTTAGAGTATAGGCGATCTCCTCCACCGTGGCCGGGGCCCACAGTTCCAGGTACGTCGTCAGGGCGTGGTCCAGCGCCTCCTGGCGGGACCGGGGCGGGACCGTCCGGGCAATATAGGTCCATTTGCCGTCAGAGTAGCGGGGACGCTCGATCCGGAACGAGGACTCCAGGTTCCTCAGGGCCCGCTGCAGCTTGGTCGGTTCCGCCTGGGCGAACGCCTCGATCTGCTTATGGGTCCGCTCCTCGGTCAGGAACGATAGGATGCGTTGCTCCAGCTCACCGAACGGACGCTCTTTGCGCAGGACCTCAGCGTAGAAGGGCATCTGCTCGGCCGCCACGAACATGGTGTCCTCGTTGAAGACCGAGGCGATCTTCTTTTCGGCCAGAAGCTCCTCCGCCCAACGATCTATCTGTTCCCTGGACGGGGTGGCAAAGGGATACACGCTCTTCCCTTTCTCCTTGAAGATGTGCATCGGCCCGGCCCGGCGCAGAAGCTCCAAGATACCGGCCTTGTCCTCAATGGCCCCCACCTTCTGGCGGAAGTATGTGGCCACCTGCTCCTCCTCGAACTCGAACTCCTTCGCCTCTGCCCCCATCACCTTTGACAGGACCTTCCGGTGCAACTGCTTCAGCAATGAGCTCCGGTCCTCCATCAGGACTATGTCCGATGTACCGGCCAGGACGACGTTCGCGGCGAAAGGCGACGGGGTGCTGGAATAGGGGATGAACGATAGTGTCATCTCCCCTCGTTCCAATTGCTCCAGGATGCCCTTGGCGTTCTTGATGTCCATCACGTCCTCCAGTATCTCCCGGAAGGTCTCCTCGATCACCGGTACGCCCTCGGCCGATATCAGGTAGTCCAGCAGATACTGCGAACGCACCTGCTGGCGGTTCACCGACACTTCGCGTCCCTTGTAGTTGCGGAGTATCATGAAGGATCGGGCGGCGGTATGCCGGAAACGCTGCTTGAACAGCTCCGAATCCTTGACCGCCCGGCGCAGCACATTGTCCAGGTTCAGGCTGGAGACCATATCCTTTACCGACTCCAGGTCCACCCCCCTCTGCGTGGTGACCATGAAGGCGTCGTCCACGATGGAGACGGACACGTTCCCGCCCAGGCGCTGGGTCAGCTCGAATGCATAGGCTCGTGAGAGTGCGTCATTGACCCTCCTCCCGAAGGGGAAATGGAAGATCAGGGAGGAGTTGTCGGCCATGTCCCGGTAACCTTCGATCGCAAGCATCTTGTCGTCTGGGATCAGTGAGACCTTCTTCTGCTCACGGAAATACGAGAGTATCGAACGGGCGGAGCCGGTGTCGATGTCGAAATCCTCCACCAGCCACTCAATGGTCTTTCCGTCTGGGTCGTCCAGGCGCCCGGCCATCTCCCGGCGGAAACGGGCGATCTCCAGGGACAGATCGAACGAGCGCGGGAGCATCTCCCCGGACCAGGATGGAACGGTGGGCTTCCGGCCGGATGCAGACTTGACAAAGGCCTTCATGCCCTTGGCCCGGACGAACTCGTAGGAGCGTCCGCCGAGGACGAAAACGTCCCGGGTGGCCAGGCGTTCCACGAACTTCTCCGAGAGGTCGCCGATCAGCGATCCCTTTTCGGTGAAGACCTTGTAGTGCGCCTCCTCGGGGATCGTGCCCAGGTTCATGAAATAGATCATCCGGGCGCCCTTCTTCTTGCCAAATCGCATCTCCGTCTCGTCGTACCATATCTTGGAGTAGACGCCTTCGAATGCGTCCCGCGAACCCAGATAGCGCAGCACTTCCATGTACTGCTCCCGAGGCAGGTTGCGGTAGCAGTGGGAGCGCCTGATCGCCTCGAACGCCTCCTCCACTTCCCAGCGCTTTTCCAGCGACATTCCGACAATGCTCTGTGCCAGAACGTCCAGGCAGTTCTCCGGGATCGTCACCCGGTCAATGTTCCGGTCGTGTGCCGCACGGCATAGGACGGCGCATTCCACCAGGTCGTCCAGGTCGAACACCAGCATTCGGCCTTTCGGGGTCTTTCCGTGGGAGTGCCCTGACCGTCCGATCCTCTGCAGGCCTTTGGCCACGCTCTTCGGGGATCCGATCTGGCAGACCAGGTCGACGGAACCGATGTCGATGCCTAGTTCGAGGGACGTCGATGACACCACGCATCGGAGCTCGCCGTTCTTCAGCCGGTCCTCGACGTCCAGCCGGCTTTCTTTGCTGAGAGAGCCGTGGTGCGCCTCGATGCTCTCCACCCCTCGCTCCTTGAGCTTGAAGACCACCGATTCCGTGCCGCTCCTGGTGTTCGTGAAGATCAGTGTCGTCTTGTGCGCCTCGATCATGTCCCGGAGCATGTCATACATCTTGGCGTTCACGATCTCATAGGGCAGCGTCGTGATGTCCTCGGTGGGACAGATGACCTGGAGGTCCAGGCTCCTCTTCGTCTTGATCTCGATCAGGTTGCAGTCCCTCATCTGGCCATCGTCGTATCCGACCAGATAGGAGGCGATATGCTCGATCGGTGCCAACGTGGCGGAGAGGCCGATACGGGTGATCTGCCTCGTGCAGAGCGATTGAAGCCTTTCGATGGTCAACGACAGATGCACGCCGCGTTTCGAATCGCAGACCTCGTGAATCTCGTCGATGATGAGATATTCAACACTAGCGAACTTCTCACGGAACTTGGGGGCAGCCAACACCATCGCTAGAGATTCCGGCGTGGTGATGAATATGTGCGGGGGTTTGCGTAATTGCTTCTGTCTCTCCGCTTGCGAGGTATCACCGGAACGCACACCGACCCGGATCTTCGGTGCTTCCATTCCCTTCTGTACAGCCAGGTCGTTTATCTGCTGCAGCGGTTCCTCGAGGTTCTTGTTGATGTCATTGGCCAACGCCTTCAGCGGCGAGATATAGACCGCGTAGATCTTGTCCTCCAGCTTGCCTTCCTTGGCGTACTTGAAGAGCTCATTGATGATCGATGTGAACGCCGTCAGCGTCTTGCCGGACCCGGTCGGGGACGACACTAGAACGTTCTTTCTCTCATGAATGACCGGGATCGCGTATGACTGCGGTTCGGTGAGATCTTCGAACCTGGAATCGAACCATTCGGCGATCAACGGGTCCATCAGTTCCAGGAAATCCCGCTTGGCCAGCCTCTTGGTTACTCTTACCAACGACATCTTTTGCCTCTGAAATCGACTTCAATCCCGCATCATGGTATTACTATCTTTTGCCCGGTACATCGAAAATGGCTGAAGTTGTTCTGATGATACCGCCAGGTTTATCTTCACCCGACTCGGCTGTGTTCAAACGGTGATCTTATGAGATGGTATAGCTTCGGAAGGTCTGGTGTGGACTTCAACACCGAGGAATGGAAGACCTTAATGGAAGGTCCGGATGACCTGAAAAACCTGACAATGTTAGGGATCGAGGTCTATCACGACTGTGTCAGAGAGGCCGCGTTGGATCCCGATACCAGGCTGGATGATGCCGTTGAGGCCATGGCGCATGTCACCTACCACATGACCGAGGACCAGGACGATGATCTATGGACCGATCTGGTGTTCTTTCTCCAACAACGCTGGATGTATGAAGAGCAAACGTTCTGGGAATCGCCGGAAACACTGATGACCGCGAATGCCGACATTGAGAGGTCCGGTAAGAGGAACGCCATGATCGAGCTCATGCTCATCGAACAAGCACTTCGGCATCGCGTTAGACCGGCCATCCTTCGCCTCGTCTGGTGCATGATGATCAGTGCCGGGCTGAAACGGGGGATCGATCATATCGCCAAGAACGATCCGACGGGAACTCTTCTGGTGCCGACCACAGTCCTTAGGGAACTGGTCGAGGAAAGGGCGCCCGATTTCTTCGATGAGAAGGAGTTGGCCGGACTGCAGGCGCTTCTCGACCATCTCAGGCTGAGGGAAAACGGATCGACCGCTGACGAGGTCATGCGGGCGGTCTCTTGCCGAACCTTTTGGATGATAGACGGAGGGGCGATAATGGACCTGTACCTTCACCGGGAAGGGGGTTCGGAGATCGGGGAGGAGAGGATCGCGGCCTGGAGAGAGTGCGCGATCCATCTATCCGCCTGCATGTCGGCGTTCAACGTGATGCTGGTTGGGATGATCACGGCCAAAGGGATCGATGTCAGGCCTGAGCTGTTCCGAGACAAGATAGACCAGAAAAAGAAAAAACAGCCTTCGCTGACCGCCGCCTCTCCCTGAATAAATGAACTATGCTGCTTAGTCGGATTGGAATAATAGGGTCCGAATCCTTAATATCGGCAATGGGGTCTTAATGTGCATGCCTTTTTCGCATGCATGGGGGTAATGTTATGAAATGGGTAACCAGGGAAAAGGCGAAGGTGGACAGGATTGCCTGCCCGTGGCTGATCCGCCGGTTCGTGGATGCCGATGCGGTTTTCCTCTTTGTTGCGGCCGAAAAGGTCCTGGAAGTGTCTAAAAGAGAGAATGCCACCCCCTTCGATGTACCCAATGTTGAGCTGGGCCATCACGGGGACAGATGCTCGTTCGACGCGATACTGGAGAAGTTCGCATTGAATGATCCAGCATTGCTGGAAATGGCTTTGATAGTGCGCGGTGCCGACATCCAGATGCCGTCGCCACCGGCCGAATCGGCCGGCATGGCAGCCCTGGCCGCCGGGTTCAGGTTCGTGGCGAAGGATGATTTCGAGAACATGCGACTGCAGTTCCCGGCCTACGATGCCTGGTACGCCTACTGCAAGGCAAAGGTCGCCAATCGCGATTGAGGATCTGGGCATGTCGATCAAGGGCGGTCAAGGAAGGTTCCTACTGGTCCTGGGGGCGGTGGCGGCGTTCGCCATCCTTTCCTCCACGATGTCCAAGAACCCGGCCCTGCCCCTGCTGGCAGAACATATCGGGGCCAACGCCGAACAGGTAGGCCTGGTGGCGGCGATAAGCCCGATCCCGGGGATCCTCGTCTCAAGCATCGCCGGGGCCTACTCCGATCGTAAAGGGAGGCAGAGGATACTGACCTACTCCCTGCTGATCTTCGCCACCGCTCCGTTCCTCTACCTGTTCGTGACGAACGTCTATGAACTGGCGGCGGTCAGGTTTTACCACGGCTTCGCCACCGCGGTGTTCATGCCGGTGGCGATGGCGGCCATAGCGGACCGCTATTCCAAGGAGGTGCGCGGCGAAAAGCTGGCCACCTATTCCTCGGCCACCATGGCGGGTCGGTTCGTGGCCCCATTCCTGGGAGGCGCGTTCCTTTATCTGGCCAATTTCGCCGACCTGTACCTCACCTGCGCCATCACCGGGATGGTGGCATTGGTGATGTCGGTTCTGATCCCATGGAAGGAGAGCCACCCTGTCGCGGCGAGGCACCTGCCTGAGGGAGGGATGTGGAAGGCGTTATCGTCGGTGGCAAAGGACCGCCGCATAATGATCACCTCCTCGATGGAGGGCATGCAGTATTTCGCCATGGGGGCGTTCGAGGCGTTCCTGCCGCTCTATTGCCTTTCCATCGGCCTCAATGGCCTGGAGATCGGTGCAGTGATGGGCATCCAGGTGGTCAGCATGCTTCTGGCCAAACCGGTCATGGGCCGTATCTCGGATAGGCATGGCCGAGAGCCGGCCATATGCGTCGGACTGCTGATGGGCTTCGTGGTGATAACGGCCATGCCGATGGTGAGCAACATAGGGCTGCTCATGATCCTCTCCATACTGTTCGGCCTAAGCGTCGCGACGGTGACGGCGTCCACATCAGCCCTGGTCTGCGAGTACGCCGGGACCTCGGCGCACGGCTCGGCGATAGGCGTGCTCAGTTCGGTCATGGATGTGGGGCATTCGGCTGGCCCGCTGATAACAGGAGTGGTTGTCGGCCTGATCTCTTATCAGGCAGGTTTCGGACTGGCCGGCCTGGTCCTCCTGGCCGGGGCGATCGTTTTCGCACTGGGTGTGTGGAAAGGAGGTCCGCCGACGAAGAACGGGCATTGTGACGCCTGACCATCAGAGGTATTTTAAAATAGGGAGGGCTCAGACGCTTATTCATGAAGACATCAACGATCATAGGCATCGTCTTGGTCGTGGTTATCATCGTCATCGCTGGCGTTTATGTTGCAACGCAGAACAACAATAACAGCGGGACGACTCCGGTGGGAGACAACCCAGTGACCATATCCAACTTTGCATTTTCACCGAACCTGATCATCGTGCATGTGAACGACACCGTTACCTGGAAGAACAACGATGGCATAACCCATACGGTGACGTCAGACGCAAATTCGACCAAGGTGTTCGACAGCGGCAACCTGGGGGCGGGTTCCACATTCTCGGTGACGTTCACCGTTGCGGGGGATTATTGGTACCACTGCACCATCCACCCCAGCATGGCCCATGCGATCGTCCGGGTCCTTCCTCAGACGACCGGATGAGGACAGCCTGCAACGAGAACTCCCTTCGGAATTGGTGAGTTCTCACAAAAACGTTTTACGTAGAATTGCCCATGTGCAGATAAGATGAAAAGAATAGCGACGCTGTTGCTGACGGTCGCGCTCCTTATCAGCGCCATCCCGGTCCTGACCGCCCCGGCATTGTCGGCCACGGTGGAACAGGGGTTCCAGGGCACGGTTCTTAACGAAACCGGCGCCCCCATGTCCGAGGTGGTCATCACCGCCCGGAACACCACCACGGATTCCGCGCTGACCACTTTTACGAACAGTGCCGGAGCCTTCGCGCTCAACACTCCCAATGGCACATACAACATCTCAGCGGGGTTGTCGAATTACCGGTCCAACATCACCTATGTGGATAAGACCATCATATCGGGCCAGGCGGTGGAGCTCAACTTCACTATGACAGAGATCCTGGGATCCCTGAACGGGTTCGTCACCGATGGCAAGGCACCGGTGAACGGCGTGACCGTCGTCATGGCGAGCGACCATTATAACTATACGGCCGTGACCGTGGCGCCGTTGGGCGAGTACCGGATCAGTAAGATTCAACCGGACACATACGTGGCCAATTTCACCAAGTTAGGCTATGACCGCACCAACTCCCTCCCCCTGGTGATAAAACGGGGGGTCATCAAACTGTATAACGCCTCCATGCAGGCACAGCCCTGCACGCTTTTCGGCCAGGTGACCGAGAACGGCAATCCGCAGGACGGCGTGACCATAACCGCAAGGGGGCAGGACACTCTGTGGACTGGCACCACCGACGCCAAGGGCAATTACAGTATCCAGCTCACAGCTGATTCCTACACCGTAACGTTCACCAAGAAGGACTTCAACGCCAAGGATGTGTCCATATCGCTGGCACCTTTTGAGGACCGACAGCTTGATGTCTCGATCCTCAAGTCCAAGAACAATAACACCTCGGCGTACCTGTTCGGGTTCGATTTGCCTCACTCTCTGATGGTCATAGGTTTGATCATCGCATTGGCGACGATCTGCGCCGCATTGTTCGTCAATTTCAAGGTGAGGAAGAAACCAGAACTCCTGGGCCAAGATCCCCATGATGAGAAGAGACAGGAACGGTCATAGTCCAAGGTCCTTGCGTATCCCTTCTAGGTTGACCCTGACCCTTTCGTCGATCTCGTCGTAGAGGCTTCGTCCATGGGAGTCGATGGCGACGATCAAAGGACCGAAGTCGTTGGCTTGCAGATGCCAGACCGCCTCCGGCATGCCCAGATCCAGCCAGTCGACCGATTCCACCTTGGTTATCCCTTTAGAAGCAATGATCGCAGCGCCCCCAGTGAACGCCAGGTATACGCAACCTTGTTCCTTCATCGCCTCAACGGTCGATCTCGACATCCCGCCCTTGCCGATTATCGCTCTTATACCGAACGCCTTAATGAACGCCGGCTCGATCGTGTTCATGCGCGAGCTGGTTGTGGGGCCGGCAGCAACCAGCCTCCACCCGTCCGCCTCTCGGACCATGATGGGGCCGCAATGGTAGACCGCGATGCCCTGGAGATCGAAGGGTAGCGGTTCTCCCCGCTCATGCATCTCCAGCGCCCGCATGTGCGCTTCATCCCTTGCCGTAAGGACCGGCCCGGACAGCAGAACCTCTTCCCCTGCGGCCAGCGAACGGACGGTGTCCTCTGATAACGGCGAAACCACCCTCTTCACCAGAACCCCTCCGTCGAGAAAACCGCACGACCATCCGGATATAGCCTGACCGATGCCCTTCTGGCCGCCCAGCATTGCAGGCTGATCGCGACAGGCAGGGAAGCGGTGTGGCAGGAGGCCGATTCTATGCTAACGCCCAGGACGGTGCTCTTCCCGCCCAGCCCCATCGGCCCGATGCCAGTCCGGTTCAGCGCCTCGGTCATCTCCTCCTCCATCCGCCTCAGAGATCCGTCCTCGCTCCTTTTGTGCACTGGACGTAGCAGGGCCTTCTTGGCCAGGTGGCAGGCCAGATCGGCGGTTCCGCCGATACCTACCCCGACGATCACCGGCGGACAGGGTCTTCCCCCGGCGGCCACCACGGTGTCCAGGATGAACTCCTTGATGCCCTTGACACCTTGGGACGGAGTGAGCATGCGCAGCGCCGACATGTTCTCCGAGCCCGCCCCCTTCATCATCAATGTGATATCGGTGTGGTCATGGTCGGCTGGCTCGAAATGGATCAGGGGCATCATGTCCCCCAGGTTGTTTCCCGCGTTCATCCTCGTGACCGGATCGACCACATTGGGACGCAGGGGGATCGTTCTGGTCGCCCTCTCCACACCCTTCCTTATGGCGGCAATGAGCCGCCCATCACAGCGGCCCGATATGTAGAACAACGGAAGCCCGGTGTCTTGACACATGGGCAGAAGACGCATCTCCCCCAGCTCGACGTTCTTGAGGATGGTGTCCAGCTGGACCTTGGCAACTGGCTCTGTCTCGGCTTCCCGGGCCCTTTCCAATGCCTCCATGACATCGGACGGCAAAGTGGTGGCAGCCGTCCTGAGGAGCCGGATGGTGATCTCCTCGATGACCTCATCGTCGTAATGCATCGAGGTGTGCATCGTTGCGAGAAGTGATAACATTTTGCCATATGGTCAGGGCATTTTTATAACATTTTTCATATTCACAAAGTTCATATAGCGACAGAGTCTGCTGGGACTCAAGGATGATCCCATGGAATATCCTATTGAGATAGAGAACCTGGTAAAGGACTACCGTGGAGGTTTCAGGGCGGTGGACTCACTGACACTGAAGGTACCCCATAAGGCCTTCCTTGGCTTCCTCGGACCGAACGGGGCGGGCAAGACCACCACCATCAAGGTCCTGACAAATATGCTGGTCGCGACGTCTGGAAAGGCGTCACTGAATGGAATCGACGTGACATCGGACCCGAAGATGGCGCTGGCGGACGTTGGTGCGGTCGTCGAGACGCCGGAGTTCTATCCGTATCTGACGCCGATCGAGACGTTGGAGTACCTGGGGCAGCTGAGGGGCATGTCCATGACGGACATCCGCAGGCGTTCCAAAGAGGTGCTCGAGGTCGTTAAGATGACCGAATGGCAGGACAAGCGCATCGGCAAGTTCTCCAAAGGGATGAAACAGAGGCTGGCCATCGCCCAGGCGTTGCTTCACGAGCCGAGCGTCATCGTCCTGGATGAACCGACCTCCGGGCTGGACCCGCGCGGTATGTTCGAGATGCGCGAAGTGCTGCGTGAGCTGAAGAAGGGCGACTACACCGTCTTCATGTCCTCCCACCTGATGAACGAGGTGCAGGAGGTCTGTTCCGACGTCGCCCTGATCAACCGGGGAAAATTGCTGAAATCCGGCAGCGTGGAATCGCTCCTGAGCGAGTTCCGGGGCAAGAAGATCGAGGTCCGTACCACGAAGAAAGTGGAGCCTGCCGATTTTGTCAACGCAAGCAAGATCTCGGGCGTGCAGGGGATCAACGCCCTGGGGGACAACGCCTTTACCATGGACTTCAGCGGGGGGGACGAGGAACAGGCGCGCCTGCTCCTGGACCTGCAGTCCATCGGTCTCAGGATCGTTGCCTTCAAAGAGAGCGGCATGGCGCTGGAATCGCTGTACATGTCCCTGATCAAGGATTCGAGGTGATCCAAATTGACAGATCTCTATAACATCAACAAGGACCTGAAGGTCACGGTACCGTCGGATGTCGAACAGGTCTTCCTAGTGGCCAAGTACGATATCCTGAAGCACATCCGGTCCAAGAGGTTGCTGGCGATCGGCATAATCATCGGCCTGGTGCTGGTGCTGGTCACGTTCTTGGGGACCCTCAACAACGCCGACCCTCACAACGCCGCGAGATTTGTGGGCAACTACGCAGGATTCGCGAACACCATGATCATCATAGGCGTTACCCTGTTCGCCGGGGACGCGATCGTCTCGGAGTTCCAGAACAGGACCGGCTATCTGCTCTTCCCGAACCCGGTGAAGAAATCGAGCCTGTATGCAGGGAAGTTCCTGGCATCGGTAGGCATCATGAGCCTCGTGATCGCGGTATACTATCTTGTGGCGATGGTGATAGGCCTTGCATATACCGGTAACTTCACCGAGCTGGCCATCTATTCCATGCTATTGGCGATCCTGTATGGAGCGGCAGCGACCGGACTGGCCTTCCTGATCTCGTCGGTCCTGAAGACATCCACGGCGGCGTTGGTGCTGACATTCTTCATGCTGTTCATGATCCTCTCGTTGATAACGGCGGTGGGTTCGATCGCCGGTTTCAAACCAGACGGCGAACTGACATTCGCTGGAGGGACCATCTCGTACATCATGCAATCGCCATACCCGACCGATACGGTGACCAATGTCCCAGGGGCGGGGTTCGTGCTCCACTCCTACGTACCGGATGTTGGCCTTTCCATCGTGGTGATGCTGGTCTGGCTGATCGTCACTGCGGTCCTAGGCTATGTGGCGTTCAGTCGTCGGGAAATGGTCAGCTAGTGGCGTCGACCGAAACCTCTTCCTTTCAATTTTCCATTCCTATTGAAAAAGCCAGTTCTCGGGACGGATCCGTATCCCGGAAAAGAATGGAAGAGGTGTCCGTCCCTCTCGGTCACTTCGGCAGCAGGTAAAGCTCTTCCTCATGCTGGAAGACCTTGACCGTCTCGCCCTTGGTCTTATAACGCTGCGGTTTCCTCAGCTCCACCGGTTTGAAGGTGGTGGGATGCATGATCTGCAGCTCCCGGTCCGTTTCTGTGAGAACGACCGCGTCCATCATCTCCTCACGCTTGCCGATGACCCTTGCCTCGGTCATGTCGCCGTTACCGACGGTGAACGATTCGGATGTCTTGATGTCGGTGATCTTCGTATTGGTGGTGCGGATCGCGCCCACCAGGTACATGTGCTTCCGGTAAATGACGACGTCACCGTAGCGGTATGCCGGCAAACGGATCAGGTAGGTCATACGGTATACGTCGTGCCCGTCCTTCTGGGTGAGCAGCTTGGCCGTCTCCTTGACCTCCGCCCCATACATTTCCGCAAGGTCGTGCGTGAGGGTCTTCCCCAGAGCCTGGCTGGACAGGTTGATGTCCGATCCGCCATTGGCCCCGGGGACCAGGGTGATCTTGCTGATGAACATCTCCCGGTTCTCGGCGCCGATCTCCTTGACCATCTTGGAGACCCGGTTGACGATCTCCTCCAGCTCGTTCTTGTCGAACTTCCGGTCACGGGTGCGTATCTGCAGGGTCGCCTCGTAGTAGTTCCCCTGTATCTTGGAGCATTTGCCGCACACGTTCGTCTTCACCCGTACGATGGTGTCCAGCTCCTCCCTGGTAGTGAACCCGTGATAGGTGACGGTCAGGTCCAGGTGCACGCGATAGTTGGCCTTGTCCCGGGCTATGACGGATGTCTTGATGTTATCGATGTCCGCCTCCTTCATCAGGCAGATGCCGGATATCGCCGCCTCCTGGGCCGCGATCTCGACCTTATAGCCATGCCATTTATTGTTCACTTGGAAATCTGAACAGTGGACGCACTGGAACAGGTTTACGTGGTCTGCTATCGTGGTGAAACGCTTGTTCTCCATGAAGCATTCCGAGCAGACCGACTCGATGACCTCGCCCTCTTTTCCGCATTTTACACAGAACGACATCTCAATACCTTACCATCTGGGCGTGCGGGACGCCCCCGATGATCATGACGCACTCCTCCTCTATGAAGTCGTGCTCCGCCGCGATGCGGCATACCTTCTCGCCCACGAGGTTCGCTATCGTGCATCCGCTCAGGCGGTTCACCAGCATCTCCTCGTCCGCGTCCTCGCCCTGATAGAAGCCGGGCGAGACGGCCAGCCTGAGCTCTCCCTCGCGGAACGTCTGTCCCAGGAGATGCTTGTCGCACGCCGCGACGACCACGTCACTGCCCTGTTTGTACACCCTGACGGTTATCAAATCAATTCCCGATCCTGTGTTTACGGAGTGCAACTAAACCCTGACACGCTATTATACTTTTGCCGGAACGGCCCGAGAGGGTCGGACCTTCGACTGGCTCAGTCCCCGCTGGACAGTTTGTAGAAGTCGTGGCTCGGCTCATATATGTCCCCGGCGTTGCGCAGCTTCTTCAGCGCTTCCCGCAGTTCCTGCTCGGTCAGGTTCTTCTCCGGGGCGTGCTCCAGCAGCGTCTTGAACGACACGCCTTTGCCCGGCTCGGAGTTGGAGTGTATGAGGGTACGAACGACCGCGATCTTGTTGCGGTCGGTCTTGGAGAACCCGGTCATTACCTTGTCCACGTCCATGCTGCCGGAATCGCGGGCCATCTTGTTCAGGTAGAACTCGACGATGCGCACCGCCCTGTCGGCGTCCTCCTTGGCAACGACATTGCTCAGTCTTATCCTGGCCGATGCCTCGGAAAGGCGGATGAAGGCTTCCAGCTGACGGGCGGTGATCGGTACGGAAGCGCCTTGGACCTCACCCAGCTTACGGATCGAGAGGTATTTGTCCTGGATGATCTTTCGCGCTTCCTTGCTCATCACCGGCACGTACCGCTTGGAGTGCGCCACGTACTTACGGAGGAACTCCTTGTCATAGACCGGTTTCAGTTTGTCCGTGTCCTCCATTATCTTCTTATAGTCCACGCCCAGGTCGTCCAACACGCTCAGGTCCTCGTGACGGCGCACTTCGCCCCGGACATGTCCCATGATGATGTGCTCGGCGATCCTGGTGTCCGTCTCCGCCTTCGGTTTATCGGTCAGCGCGAAGATCAGGTCGAACCTGGAAAGCAATGCTGGAGGCATATTGATCTGGTCAGAAAGGGACTCATTGTCATCGAAACGCCCATACTTCGGGTTGGCCGCGCCCAGCATGGAGCAGCGGCACTGCAATGTCGCGGTGATGCCGGCCTTGGCGACTGATATCCTCTGCGACTCCATGGCCTCGTGCATGGAGGAACGGTCCTGCTCGGTCATCTTGTCCAGCTCGTCGATGCAGTTATGGACGATGCCGCCATTGACCAGGAAGTTATGCTCGCCTTCGATCACCAGATCGTATACGTGACGCGGTCCGGCATGTCGTATCGAGACCACCGGGTTGAGCAAGATGCTGGACGCAGCAGATTGAACACCCGCTTCGCATAGAACCTCGTCGGAACCAATGCTGGTTCCCAGAGTGTTCCCTCTGCCTGATCGTACCGACCCGGAACTGAAATCTGTTGGAATCACAAGCGAATCCCCGATCTCAACCTTTCCAGCCTGAACCCAACCCTTTGGTGTCAAGATCTGGTGGTCAGATGTACAGATTATTTCATCTCCTGTCAGAAGCGTAAGGCCGATACAATCCTCAATCCCTTTGTCCAGATTCCTTATGACGCGGCCTTCGTTCCATCCTTTCCTGAAATTGATTACAATATCACCAGGACGCACTTCCTTCATCTTGGAGACCTTATTGTCCTTCAGAACGACAATCTGTTCTCCATCGATACATGCAAGACCTTTGTCTGCGAGCACGAGCGCACCTGCTTCCAGCGTCCACCTTCCATCGCCAAACTCGTCCTTCACCGCGGCGGCGGTGTTGTGCACCACGAACCCGTTCCCGATGAAGCTGTGGGCACCCTCCACGGTCAGATCGTATACGTGTTCGGGTATACCATCGACCTTCCGTTCTGTAGAAGTTACCCGGGACCAGTCCGGCTGGGAATGGTCTCCGGCAGGCCCTACCGTCATCACCTCGTCGTCCGCCGTCACGTCAGACGACCGGATCCATGCCGGATCCTCACCTATCCGGCTTAAAACCTGCGTCTCCGGGGTCAACGTTATCGACTGCCCAGACTCCTCTTTGAGTTCCACAAGAAATGAAGGGGTGGCTATGCGGAAGACTGACGATACTGGCCTAGTGACCGGCAGACCGTCGGCAGACACCGTTTTAAGGCCGTTAACACCCACTTCCTGCCGATATACGCCTTTTTCGACTTCCGTTGGAGATTTGATCCTGCTTTCCACGAACTCCCCTATCTCGATAAGCTTCCCTTTCACCTCGATCTTGGTGTCCCCAGCGACGCAAAGTCCTGCGGCCGAGGAGGACTTGCCTGAAGCATAGATGCCTCTGGGTGCTAGCTCGGACATGTAGCGCAACAGCTGAGAGTTGTGCGACAGGATGCCGTTGGCAACGAAGATGTGGGTGTTCTCCACCTCCAGGTCATAGACGAACGGTTCCGGTGCCGGGACCTCGGTCTTCGACACGACCTTTTCGAACTGTATGCCGCGCTTCCATCCGTTGTCTTCCTGTCCGCATTCGCCCTGTCCCTTGGTGACGGCGATCTCCTGTCCGACATAGATCTTCGTTGCATGGCGCATTGCGAGCCACATGCCGTTCTGAACGAACAGCGGATGAGTCGGTGTGACGGTTATCTTCCTGCCGCTTTCGGTGACGAACTCGAACAGCCTCTTCGGCGCCGTCCTCTTCCAGGCTCTGACCGCCCGGCCAGGCTCTATGACCCCCCGTTCGGTGAAGGTCATTACCTGGATGTCGATCTCGGCATAGACCCCGTCGTCAACTTCCTGGCTGCCGAACTCGGTCAACGCCCCCTCCACCAGGTCCTTGATCCTCATACAGTTACCTGACCCGAGCATCACCTCGGAATCGCCCGTGACGCACTTTGCCACACCGGGGTCTCCGACGAGAAGGATATGGATGTCGCCCCTGACCCTAGTACCGTCATCCAACTGCTTGTGCGAGCCGCCGAACAGCTGCAATGCCATAGACTCCTTGACCTCGTCATAGCCATAGATGGTGGGGCTGATCGACTTGATGATCTTGCTGAAGACGTTGGGAGAATGGGCTTCCTGTATGATCAGTTCCTCTTCCTCCGGAGTTATGTTGACCTCTTCATACTCATGCTCCTGGAACTCCACCGAGTGCACTTCCAGGTTGATGTCGAACAATGTCGATTTATTGTTCCCCTGGGCCTTCTGCACCGAACGTAGAATGCCATTGATGACTATGCGGTCACCAGGCGATACCGTTCCCGCCAGATCGTCCTCTAGATAGCCGGTCAGCCTCTCCGGCTGGGCTCCGCCACGGAGGCCCTCCGGATTCTCCTGGATCTCAATCTTTTGGGTATCGACATAGCTGGACTCCTCGGTCAGCAATGTGAACTTGGTGCTGCCGCCGGACCGCCCGCAACCGTTCTGTTCCTTATAGCACTCCAGAGGCTCCTTGAACTGGAGCCCTTCCTGGATCTCCACTATCTTGGCAGGACAGCGGAAGCATCGGAAGACCGCTTCCACCAGTTTGGGGCGGACGTCGGTCGCCTTACGGACCAGCCCCTCTATCGCCACCAGCTTGCCCAGGTGCTCGCTTCTTAGCTTACGGACATCGACACGAGAGTCCGGCGCCAGCGCCTTGAACCTCAAATGGATCTCGTAGTTTCCCCGGGTCTGCTGCACCTGCTTGCGCACCACAGACTCACCGATGGAGAGCACGCGCTCCGGTTCCTCCAGCATGAACTGGGCCATGTCCGGGTCGAACTGGTCCAGCTCGGCATATGCGATGTTGATGGAACGTACCTCCGGATAAAGGTCGGCCACCTCCGCTACCCTAACCCGGTTCTCACTGGACTCGAAGAACTCTTCCCAACGCGCGGCGAGGTCCTCATCGGTATAATCGATCGGCAAAATGAACACCTTCTTTGGTGCAAAGAATCGTGACGGGGCGTTTGACTGCCTGCGTGATCGTTTGCTTAGAAGTGATTAGGGCAGTGGGATAAAAGGGTTATTCTTGATGTCACGCTGCACCGGAAACCATTACTGGAAAAGAGGCCGGGTTGGCGGATGACGTCTCAATTCCGCAATTGCGGCACGTAATCGGCCTGAACCTCGACCACCTCGGCGCTGGTCTCGCATTCCGAATAGCGGTCGAGGGGCTCCTGGTTCAGGATTATGAACTGCTCCCCCCAGGTGAACTTGGAAAGGATCGAACGGGCCTGGTCCTTCTCTCCCAGGATGTATAGGGTGGCTGCAAGCGCCTCCACCGAGCTGAGCATCAGGGGCTTGCCCCAATTGACCGGGTTGGCGGCCAGAAGATACGGCAATGCCCTAGGCAGGACGCTCTTCTTTAGCTGCGGCACGGCGTCGATGTTGCCCCAGGAGACGTCCAGGACCACTATCCCGTGCGTTCTGGCGCTGGGCAGGTCCTCCCGTGACACTGCCTTCTCGGCGAAGGGCCAGAGCACCACGCTTCCGTAAGGGATGCTCTTGAACGAAGACAGCTCCTGCACCAGGTTGAACTTGATCATCTTGCGCGAGGTGCACTTCTTCGGGTCGCATTGATGTTCGTCGTAAACGAAAAGTGATATCGCCATGACCTCACTGGTTCCTCATCATCTCATCGATCCAGGCCTTCAGGTCGTCCCTGGTCTTTCGAAAGACCTTCATGATCTGCTCGTCGCTTCCCTTCGCCTCGGTCGGGTCGGCGAACGATCTGTGGACATATTCGTCTCCCTCTATGAAGAAGGGGCACTCGTCCTCCGCTTCGCTACACAGGGTGGCAACGATATCGAAGTTCTTGCCGAACATCTTGTTCGCGTCCTTCGACACTTGTTTGGAGATGTCAATCCCTATCTCCTTCATCACCTTGATCGCATATGGATTGACCTTGGTGACCGACGTCCCAGCACTGGACGCCTCCCATCGATTCCGGTGGAAATGATTTACCAGTCCTTCGGCCATTTGGGACCGCGAGGAATTGTGCGTGCACATGAATAGTATGGTTCTCTTTTGCGTCTTGGCCATGGTGCTAAGCTCCAGGTCGTTTGATACTTGTTCTTTAAGGGGTTTCGTTTGGGACTGATGATCATAGCAGGGCGTACGATCATTGATGAGATCTAACGTGCATTTTGAGTTGCACTCTTATGTACCGTTTAGGCTAATACAGGATTACCCAAATCAAGGTATGTATTGGTTCCTGATGGTAAACTCGCCTTATGGCATGTCGGTCTCAAGCATCCACAGATAGGTTTATGAAAAGAAGCTGCTATGGTGACCCAGCCACTGTGATGATAAACCCAGCACTGATCATTCGATGATGAGAGACGGGCGAGCTGAGTGGCGCCGGTTTATTTCCACCAGACCCAACATCCTTTGTCAGGAGTGGTTTCACCATGTATGAGACCTTTTTTCCTCAATAGATTCAGTCTTCGAATTATCGTCTCTGGACATTGGTCACTGCGTGTAGAGAGGGCGGATTCGATTTCGGACGTTGTCATTTTGTTAGAACCAAGAATTGATATCAGTTCTATGTCCAGTTGATCCATGATTTCAGAAAACATGATTGGATCTTTAAATAAAAAAAGGTTAAGGAAAGAGTTTGATTATGCCGTTGCCTGGATCGTTATTGAGGCGACATTGTTGCTAGTTGCGGTATCCCGTAGGCTTATGGTTACTGGCCCTGGACCTGTCGCTGTAACGATAAATGAATCCCCCGCTCCAAGCGTCGTTGATCCTGCTAATGCAGGCATAATTGCAGTGGAGTTTGCACCGGCGCAAACGACCGTGAGGCTGGTGTATTTAATCGTGTTAACCGACACGGACTGCACGGTGACATTGTAGACCAAAGAACTAGTCTTGGTCGCCGTCATGGATGCAGTCGGGGTCGAACCGCCACCGGTACCGAATCCCATAACCATTACATATAGGACGGCGGCCAACACTACAGTGATCGCTACCATCAGGATGGTCGCGATGACCGGTGAGACGGCACTCTTGTCCTTTCTCATTTTCCACATTTTCTTCATCATTTTTAGTCCTCCTTAGCAGGGGTAAGCCCTGCCGGTAATTCTGTTAAACGTTGCGGGAGTATTAATTCCTCACTATCTAAAAATCAACTTTGAAGAATAGTTCTGGCCCTCATATTTTATGAAAAAAATAGATTCCACATATCCGAAATGGACGGACCTCGAAACATATAATATCTAAAAATAAAGATAGTATGCTATCACTTGATCGCCACGATTTGATCGCTAACCAATGACAACATCTCCCTCAGGTCCGGCTTGAGCTGTTCATCTACACTCAGTATCACGATATATGCACCCTTCGACTTGATCATCGTCGAAAGCACCTGCACGAACTCGCTCAAAATGTTCGTCCCATTGTTCATTGCCATTGAGTTGATCGAATCGAGGATGACAAGGCTCGGTCTTCCCTCGAGCGTCTTGAACATGTACTCGACCTTGAGGACGATGTTCTCCAGCATGGTCTGGGATTCTACATAGACGGTGTTCTCTCCGCCATCGAGGCTCTCCATGACCCCATATGAAACGCAATCGACGAAATGCATCGATTCTGTATTGATGTCCAGGGATGTCAACGCCGATGATATCGTGGACGCCGAGACCGACGACGCTATGTATATACAGTTGAGCCCTTTCTTCTTGCTGAACGTATCCACCAGTCCGGTCAGGACGTCGAAGTAGTTCTCCATGTTGATGTTCAGCACCACGCTCACCGCGGGGCCGATCTCCTCCATCTTCGCGATGACCTGGTCTTTTGCCTCTTCGGTCATATCAAAGCCCCCTGAGCAACGGCGTGAGCAGCAGCCCCAGGCTGGTCGAGTCAGTGACGTAGCGGGAACGGGAATGCGCCGCCCCGGACATCTTGACGACCTGTATGACGCGTAGGATGTCGCCCTTCCTTTCGAAGTTGCCGAGAGTGATGATCCCGTCGGCCACCACCATCTCGAACCCATCGTTCTGAGTGGTCTCCGATATCAGGATGCCGGTGCATTTCAGCTCGTATAGCAGGTTAGCCAGCCTCTTAAGGAACTCCCTTCCGGCCGACGGTTCCATTTCCATCAGCAGCGGGGTTGTCGAATCAATGACCAGGCGTTTTACCGCGCCGCCCGTTATCAAGGTCTTGATGGAGACAAGCATCTGCATAGCCCCTTCGATGTCTGTGAGTTTCCCTTCCTTCTTAGCGAACTTCATCAATTCCTCGACACCGATGGCCTTGAGTGCGCCAGATTCCATTATCTTCTTGTCGAAGAAGTCCAAGTGAGGCACCGACGTCATCAGTTTCTCGGCTGAGTGCACGGTGGATATGAGGATGCCGTTCTGGCCCGACAGCGCGCCCCTGACCAGGAATTCGATGCCCAGTGCGGACTTGCCCGAGCCGCATATCCCGGTCACAAGAACGGTTCCTCCGATCGGCAGGCCTCCGCCCATGATCCGGTCCAGACCTTCGATCCCAGTGACGCAGCGTTTCAGTTCCGCCTTCTTGGCCATCTCGGTCACCATTCGTATCATGGGATATAGGGTTTCCTGACTGATTATACGTGCGGGTACCATCGGAGAGTGGAACAAAAGGAATAATATGCAATGCGGCTTTAGAAGGCCCTATGAAACCTGTCCTCCAGGTCGCTCTGGACCTTATGCACCTAAAGCGTGCGGTCGAGATCGGTAAAGAAGCGGTCGATGGCGGTGCCGACTGGATAGAGGCCGGAACACCGCTCATCAAGAGCGAGGGTGTCGAGTCCATCCGGGCGCTGAAGAAAGCATTGCCAGGTCATGTCATAGTCGCCGACATGAAGACCATGGATGTTGGAGGGTTTGAGGTGGAGATAGCTGCCAAAGCGGGCGCAGACGTCATCACCGTGATGGGCTTGAGCGACGACGCGACCGTGGAGGAATCTTCCGCGGTGGCAGGACGTTATGGGGCGAAGGTCATGGTGGACATGATGAATGTCCCCGACAAGGTTGCCAGGGCCAAAGAGGTCGAACGTCTTGGTGCTTCCTACATATGCATTCACATGGGCATCGACCAGCAGATGAAGGGAGACTCGACGCCTACAGAGTTGGTCCGCCAGGTCGCATCTTCCGTTTCGATTCCGATCGCCGTCGCGGGGGGCATAACATCGGAGACTGCCGGTAAACTGGCCCGGAGCGGCGCATCGATCATCATAGTCGGTGGCGGTATCATCAAGACTGAGGATGTGAAGGCAGCTGCGGTCAAGATCAAGAAGGCGATCGAGAACGGCACCGTCATTCCTGCCGATTTCGAAAAAAAATATACGCAGGAGGAATTATTCCAGGCCTTTTCCAAGGTTTCCGCCCCCAATGTCGCGGACGCCCAGCACAAAAGAGGGGTGCTTAGAGGCATCCTCTCCCGCAATCCGCACGGAACGAGGATGGTGGGTCGGGCTCTCACAGTGCAGACAGTGAAGGGGGATTGGGCAAAGCCTGTGGAGGCTATAGATCATGCTTCTAAGGGGGATGTCATAGTGATCGATGTCGGTGGCGCCGATGTAGCCGTCTGGGGTGAGCTGGCATCCTGGTCCGCTAAAGTGAGGGGGGTTGCGGGCGTGGTCATCGATGGATCGGCGCGGGATATCGACGGCATCGTGGACATGGGCTTCCCTTGCTTTTCCAGATCGGTGGCTCCCGACGCCGGCGAGCCTAAAGGTTTCGGAGGCATCGGCCATGAGATCACCGTGGGAGGACAGAACGTCCGCACTGGCGATTGGATCATAGGGGACGACAGCGGGGTCGTCGTGGTCCCGCAGGAGCATGCCGTTGAAGTGGCGAACCGGGCGGTCGACGTCGCCGAGAGGGAGGACCGCGTACGGGAAGAGATCAAACGGGGAGGCACGCTCTCCTCGATCCAGGAGCTGGAGAGATGGGAACAGGTCCGCTGATCAATCTCCACACGCATACCGTCTATTCGGACGGTGATTTTCTGCCGGACGACATCGTCAGGAGGGCCTATCAGGGCGGCCTGACGCACATCGCCATAACCGACCATTTCGAGACCGTGAAGGTGCCGTCGCCGCTCAAGGCAGAACACTTCGAGCGTTATATGAACAATCTCGACGCGCTCAAGGAGATGTACAAAGGTAAGATCAAGGTCCTGGCCGGAGTGGAGATCGACACCAATCCAACGCGCTGCGATCTGGAATCGCTCCCGGTCGACCTGATCAACCGATTGGATGTCGTTCTATTCGAGTATGCGAGCGATCCGATGAACGGAGGCTGCCAGCTGGAAGGTCTGGAGGACTTCAGGAAACAGCTCACTAGACCGATCTGCGGGCTCTGCCATTGGGACATGGACCGGATATTCCCACACCGGGACCCGAACGAACTGGCCAACACCCTCAACGTGATGGACCTGTTCGTGGAGATAAGCACCTCCCCGTTCTATACGCGTGATGGCCTCCCCTATTTCCAGCATGCAGAACGCTTCTACCGCTCGTTCCCGGGAAAGGTCAAGGTCTCCATCGGCACTGACACACACAGACGGATAGACGAAGTGGTGAACCTCAAGGTGGGCCAGGAATTCGTCAGAAGGATAGGGCTGGAAAAGGATGTCATTATTCAATGACTGAATGATCGGGGGCATCCGCCCCGTTATAGAGTTTTAATACTGGCCCATGTCGTGGGCCTGCTTTTCCAGACGCCTGATGCGCTCATCCATCGGCGGGTGGGTCGAGAATATCCGGACCAGACCGTTCGCAGAGAACGGGTTCACGATCCAAAGGCTGGACGAGGCCGGGTTACCGAACTTTATCGGATCCTTCTTTACGCCCGCCTCCAATTTCCTCAACGCTCGGGCCAGGTACAGAGGCCTTCCGATAAGCTTGGCCCCTTCAAAGTCCGCCTTGTATTCGCGGTTACGCGAGATCGCCAGTTGGACCATCATTGCTGCGATCGGCGCGGTTATCGCCACTCCGAGCATCAATAGGAATCCTCCGTTGTCCCGGTTGTTACCCCCTCCGAACAACGAACCGTAAAGCGCCCATCTGGCGGCAAACGATATCGCCCCGGCGATGGTCGCGGCCACGCTCATGACCAGTATGTCCCGGTCCTTCACGTGTGCCATCTCGTGCGCCAGCACGCCCTGGAGTTCGTCATCGTCCAGCAGCCTCATGATCCCCTCGGTCGCGGCCACGGTCGCGTTCTTCGGGTTACGCCCGGTAGCGAACGCGTTCGGCATGGTTGTAGGGATGATGGCGATCTGCGGCATTGGCAGGCCAGACCGGTCTGCGATGCTTTTCACCGTGCGGTAAAGGCGAGGAGAATCGTTCATCGTGACTATCTTCGCCCGATATGACCAGAGAACGATCTTCGATGAGAAGAAGTAAGATACCGCATTGATCAGTGCTGCTAAACCAATGAAAACGATCAGCCCCAGCAGCGGATTTCCAATGAAGTAGGTACCGACCAGCCATCCAATTACCATGAACAGACCGATCATGACCCCGAACAGGAGCATCGTCCTGAGAGTAGCGCCAATTGCACCCATCTTTACACCCTTTCGCATCAATGAAAGAATCGCTATATAAAGCATTTGAAATCACTTCTATAAAAAGGCACTGGTGAAGATGTTCCCTAGCACGATTGTCCAGCTATTCGATCTTAATGACTCGATTAGGCAAAGAAGGGTAATAATATGGAATGACGGCAATATCGGCCTGTCATGAAAGCAGTGGTGACTGGCGGGGCAGGATTCATAGGAAGCACTTTGGTGGATCGGCTCCTCGATGAGGGGAACGATGTGGTTGTCGTCGATAACCTGGACCTGACCAGTTCGGGGAGGGCGAACTACCTCGAGCCTCATTTCGAGAATGAGCGGTACCGCCTGGACAAGATCAGCGTTCTGGACCTGGACGGACTAAGGCAGAGCGTGGTGGGGGCGGATGTGGTCTTCCATCTGGCCGCTCAAGCCAACTTATCGACAATAGACCCTGTGATGGCTCAAATGGAGATCACCGGAACGCTCAACGTGCTGTTGGCGGCGAAGAATGCGGGCATCAGCAAGGTCATCTCCTCTTCGTCAGCATCGGTCTACGGAAATTCCCGCTCGCCTCCGGTCAAGGAGACCGATCCTACTGGCCCCACCTCACCTCTTGGATCCGGCAAACTTGCGGCAGAGGAATATTGCCGGCTCTTCCACGAGCTGTATGGATTGAAAACGATGTCGCTTCGGTATTTCACCGTCTTTGGGCCGAGACAGCAGCCAAATTCTACTATCGGTGCCCTCACGGAGAGCGTCCTTAGCGGCCGACACCCCCAGATAATCGGAGGCCCTGACCAGGTTGGAGATTACCTGTTCGTCTCTGATGCGGTTGAAGCGATACTTCGTTGCGCTCACTGCGATGATCTCAAAGGCCAGGCGTTGAACGTATGCTCAGGCAGGGCCACAACCACGGATCAGCTTGTGAGGGCGATAATGGATGTGACGGGCAGATCGGACATGGAGCCGGAATACCTGCCCGGAGAGGACGAAGAAGCGCGTATCTGGGGGGACAACACCTGGGCCAAAGAACTCCTGGGCTGGGAGCCAAGGATACCTCTGGATGAAGGATTGGGCAGGCTCGTGGAATGGTATGAAAAGTCTGGGACCTGATCCAGTGGGCAGGTCCGATTAGATCTCAGAAGGTCAAGAAGAGGTTTTTAGAGGGCCACGTAGACCACGTGGCGCCCACGCTGTTCTGCCTTTATCTTGCCCTTCTCGACATAGTCGAGCAGCATGGATTGGAGCTCGTCCTCCTCCATTCCAGAGGCTTTGACCAGCTCCATGAATGTGTGCCCCTCCGTACTTGCCATCAGCTCGAGCGCGCGCTTCTTGATGGCTTCGGCCTTCTCCCTCGCCTCCTTCTCGCGGAGTTCCTTTTCCTTCTCCGAGGCAATCCGTTCGATCTGGATGGCGGTCATCTCCATCGCACGGCCCCTGAAGTTCGCCACATCCTTCTCCAGAAGGTCGGCCAGTTCATCGATGTCGATCCCGGTGTCGCGCCACTTCTCCAATCTTTCGCGGCAGGATGGAATCGCATTGGCGGAACCTTCGAATGGCTTACCCGAGGTTAGCATATACCTAACCCCCGAGCCCTTGAGCGCGGAATGCAGCAATTCCAGCTTTCCCTGGAAATCGGCATCATCAACCACCTCGGACTCGAATGCCTGTTGACCGTTCATCTTGTGAAATCCGTGATCGTTGAATGTCCCCTCGACCTTGACTGGGGACATCCCTTCACTGGAATATACGACCTTGATGTAAGCCTTCATTTCTGAACCTTCTTGGAAGAGACAAATGTATCCGATAATAAATCTTGGCGTTCGGAAATCATTTAGAGAACTTTCGAATGACAATAGAGATATGGAAGGAGATGATTGAGTATCAATGAGCCGAGAGGAAGAACTCGTCACCAAGTGGTTCCGAGAGTATTATTCCAGATCCCCCCCGCCCCTGCCGCCGAAGCACATGGAGCGGGAGTTCGGTTTCATGTACATGGGGAAGGATTTCGTGCGTCGACACCTGGCGTTCCCCGACCAGGCGTCGCTCAACCGTTTTCTGGTCAGCACGGTCCCGTCCCACGTTTACTATTCAACAGCGCTATACCAAAATCCCGGAGCACCTACCATGGACGGCAAGCTATGGAAAGGCGCAGATGTGATCTTCGACCTCGATGCAGACCACATACCTGGCGCCGCAGGACTCACCTTTGAGGAGATGCTTGCCCAGATCAAGAGGGAAATGATCCGACTGCTGGACGATTTCATATTGGACGACCTGGGATTCTCCGAGAAGGACATCGAGGTGACGTTCTCCGGTGGCCGGGGGTACCACGCCCACATCTACAGCGATAAGGTGCTCAAGCTCCGACCCCATGAACGTTCCGAGATAGTCGACTATGTGGCGGGGAGGGACCTGGACTTTGACTGGGTGTTCCCCGAAAGGACCAAGATGGTCACCAAGTTCAAGAACGGTCAGCGTCTCGACAAAGGCACGGCATTCCCGGTCGAGGAGTCGGGGGGCTGGAAACGGCGCATGAACCAGGGTGCAAAGAAATTGTTCGAGGAGTTCAAGAACCTGAGCGTGGTGGACGCAAAGATCCGATACAAATCGTTCGCCTCGGTCGATGAGAAGCTCCTCACCCTGCTGAAGAGGGAGCTGTTCGAGATCAGGGAGGACCTTACCGGGGCCGAGCTGATGTTCCGGGACGGCTCTTTCGATTGCATCGACGACCGAGTGAAGAAGATCTTGATAGGATGGCTGACCGATGAGGTCCCTCCCCGCTCATCCGCACAGGTGGATGAACCGGTCACCCGGGACATAAAGCGGCTTATCCGGCTTCCATACTCGCTGCACGGCAAGACCGGCCTGAGGGTCATCTCGATGACGCGGGAGGAATTGACCAGCTTTGACCCTTTGAGGGATGCGTTCCCTGAGATATACCCGGACACACCGATGAAGGTCAAACTGGCAAAGAGGATCGACATGAGGCTGAAGAAAGAACGGTTCACGGGAGAGGGAGAGATCGAGGTGCCGACATGGGCGGGCATCTTCCTGGTTCTCAGGAAGTATGGAACCATCGCGTAGGGGCGGGCCTATTTTTCGCTAGTTGTATCCAGCAACCATAACTATTTAACCTGAAATTCTCAATTTTCCTCCGCATTCTGATGAAGACTGGTAGGAAGTTTGAGGGCGGATACCGAATAGACAGCATCCGTCGGGTTAAGAGATACCTGTACATAGTCCAGATACTGATCATTCTGGTGTTCGCCACATACATGATCGTCGCCGGCGGAGGATTCGGGCTCAAGCCGTTCTACCTTTCGATCAACTCGTTCATCTACTTCGTCATGATCATGCTCCTGGTCATCGCGGTCGAGAGCTTCGTTTTCACCAGTCTCGAGATGCGGTTCTTGAAGAGCAACAGCACGAAGCATCACATATCCAAACTGCAGATAAGGCGAGCCGCCTACGTGATCGTTGTCTGCGGGATCGTCATCTTCGTCCTTTGGGCGCCGTTCATAACCAAATCCTTGGAGAACACCATGTCAAGCAACGATTCCCTGGTGGCGGACTCGGTGTTCGTTGCGGACAGCAGGAACTTCTATAACGACGACCCTCTCGGAGTGACGGCGATAAAGACAGCGACCTTAGAGTCGACCGGTGCGGCAACGGTCTTCATCATCTCTGAGGCGAACTGGCTTCAATTCGGGGGACAGGCCAAGGAAATAGTGGGCCAATACCGGATCAACACCAACCAATACCTCGTCAACACAACGCTAACGGTCGATTTCCCCGAGCTCTCTCATTCAAAATATTACATACTGGCCTATTCCGAGACCGGAACGCCGGTGACCATCACCTACAAACTGAGCAGCGGCATATCGCCGACCCTCTATAGCTTCGTCCCGGTCCTGGCATTGTTGTTCATCGTGACCTATGGGGCATGGGGAGCCTACCTGACCCTGAGGTCCGGTTCATATTCGAAGGGTTCCGGCATCTCCCATAGATGATCAGAGGAAAGCGCAGCAAACATCCTTCCTTTCCACTTTGAAGCCGAGGTGCTCCAGTCGTCTGACCGTCTCCGGAGAGGGGACGGCTATGCCGGCGATACCGGCCTCGCAGCATCTGACCTCGATATCGGGATTCCCCCTTGGCCTCATGCAGCCCAGGTTGACGGGGCAGCTCAGGGTGTCGACCGCGTATTCGACCATCTCCAGCAGATGATCGTCGGAGACGATCGGGAACTTCTCCATCCTCGTCCCTGAGGTCGGAATGAAGGACAGCAAGGACAACGAAGAGATGGGGTATCTGGCCGCTAGCTCTATCGCAGACCTTTCGCCGGAACGTTCCTCACCGTTCAGACCCACGCAGACGTGGGGCACGACATGTTCGGCCCCCGCCCGGAACAGCGATGCCAGTGCCTCCTCGTATGCTTTGGGCGGGACCTTTAATCCGAGCACGCCTTCGATCACCCGGGGGTCCTGAACGAGATCGATGCAGAAGATGTCAACGCCTGCCCTGACCAGCTCTGCGGCCTCTGCCTCTCCGATGAGCCCCGGATGTACGCTTACCTTCAGCTTCGTGTTTCGCTTGATGTCTGCGATCGCCTGTGCATACCGACCGAGGGGGACGTTGGCGCTCCGATCGCACCCTCCGCTGAGCAGGAACCCCAGACAGCCTTGGCCTTCCAGGTCCTCGGCCAGGAGCCGGAGCTCCTGTGGGGTCTGGGCTGACCGCATCCCTTTGAGATAGTGTCCACCGCAATGGCCGCACCGTAACTGGCAATGAGAACCGGTCACCGAGATCGAAGGAAATCGACCGCTGGGATAATACGCCGCCAACGTGGACTTACGACCCATTCTCGACACTATATAGACCAAAAGGTTTATTGCTTAAACACCTTTCCACGGGGGAGGCGAGCTCATGCAAGGATACAGAGCAGTTGGCTCATACAAGTTCAGCAATATGAATTACCGTTCCGAAACCCAGGACTTCAAGATCGAGGTCGCTGCAAAGGACGAAAAGGATGCTGTTCACCAGATCATGTCAAACATTGGCAGCAGGCACCGCATCGAGAGGAAGAACATCACCATCTCCGAGCTGACGGCGCTCAAGAACGAAGAGGTTACCGACCTCGTCGTAAAGCACCTTATCGGTGGTCAGTAAATGAACGAGCAGGAGCTGCGTCAGGCCTTGGGCACGCTGGAAGTGTACAAGGCACAGCTGGAGGCGGTCGCCGAGCAGCAGCAGCTCATACAGATGTCCTTGGAGGAGTATTCTCGGGCCAAGGACACGCTGACAGAGTTCGCCAAGGCTCCCGAGAACGGACAATTGCTAGTTCCGATCGGCGGCAACTCATACGTTTATGCTTCGGTGGCCGACAACAAGAAGTGCCTGGTCGGCGTCGGTTCCGGCATCACCGTGGAGAAGGGCATCGAGGAGTCGATCCAGCTCATGACAGTCAGGATTCAAGAGATGCTCGACGCCATGAAGAAGATGAACGAGACGCGCAGTGCGATGGAAATGAAGAGCGCTCAACTCCAGCAGATAGTGCAAGAAGAGTACCAGAAAATGCAGGCGCTGCAACAGCAGCAACCCCAGTTCTGAGGTAATCGATGTTCGAGTCGCTGAAGAAGGTCTTCGGCATCAAGCCCAAGGACATTCCCCTACCGGAAAAGGCGGAGGAATTGGTCGGCGACTCCGGAAGGAAGATCTCCGAAAAAGATCTGGACGAACTTCTCTGGGAGCTCGAACT